>JAAYIE010000121.1 GCA_012744275.1 Desulfobulbaceae bacterium | reverse complement strand
GTGCCAGGGGTACAAGGTGGAACTCCCCTTTGCGTCTGGCCTTTTCCACTGTCTTCAGTTTGATGCGCTCCACAGGGATGTTCCATTCAGCCTGGTCAAAGTCTATTTCTGACCATTCTGCCTGCCGTAGCTCGCCAGGGCGAAGGAAGAACAGCGGAGCCAGCTTTAGTGCGCACAGGGTAACAAAGTTGCCGGTGTAGCCATCAACGGCCCGTAACAGTGCGCCCACTTCAGCCGGGTCGGTAATGGCCGCATAGTGTTGTTTTTGAATGGCGGGGAGTGCGCCGCGCAAGTCGGGTGTTGGGTCGCGGTCAGCGCGACCGGTGGCGATGGCGTAGCGGAAGACCTGGCCACAGTTTTGCTTTGCCCGGTGGGCAGTATCCAGGGTACCTTTCTCTTCCAGCCTTCTCAGGCAGGCAAGGACTTCGGGTGCAGTAATGCTGCGGATGGGCTTGTCACCCAGCCAGGGGAAAATATACAGTTCCAGACGCCGGATGATCTTGTCGGCATGACTGGCCGCCCAGGTTGGGGAAAACTTGGCGTGCCACTCGCGGGCGATTACCTCAAAGGTTTCTGTTGCCTCGGTATTTGCTTCTTTTTGTGCCTTTCTGATGTTGCCAGGGTCAATGCCTGCACCATGGTGTGCCTTTGCCTCTGCATGTTTGTTGCGTGCCTCCTTGAGGCTAACCGCAGGGTAGACACCAAGGGCCAGGCGCTTTTCTTTTCCGTCAAAGCGGTATTTATAGCGCCAGCGTTTGGCACCATCCGGGAAAACCTCGATGTACAGGCCCCCACCATCAAACCGCTTGTATGGCTTATCTTTGGGCTGGAAGTTCCTGATCTGCGTATCTGTAAGGGGCAAGGGGGCATCTCCTTTTGACCTGCGGGGGCATGCCCCCATATATGCCCCCTTGTGCCCCCGGCTGTCAATGGCTTTCCCCGGACTTCACCGGACAACAAAAAACCCGCTTTCCTAGATCGGAAGCGGGTTGCTGGACTTCTTCGGATGTCTCCGAATTATGATTTGGTGGAGCTAAGCGGGATCGAACCGCTGACCTCTTGAATGCCATTCAAGCGCTCTCCCAGCTGAGCTATAGCCCCTGATTTTCCTGTTTTGATGACAGCATGGCGCTCCGTTTACCATGTCTGTTGCATCCGTGTCAAGTTTTTCTATTTCTTTTTCTGCCCCGGGTATAGAGGTTGCTAATTAAAAGGGTTCTTGGTAGAATTATTTGTTTGTTGATTGAGCGTTTCGGCGCTCATTATCCGCCCAAAATACTTACAGCCGCTCGTACCCTGCCTGGTTGGCGAGCGATCCGCATAAAGGTGAGACCTACATGCTTCCTTTTTTGACTCCACTTTTCGGCTGGTTATCCAAGGATTTGGCCATTGATCTCGGCACGGCCAACACAGTACTTTATGTGAAGGGCAAGGGGATTGTGCTTCGTGAACCTTCGGTTGTGGCAGTGCGCAAGGATATGCGCGGAAGTAAAGTTTTGGCTGTTGGTGGAGAAGCGAAGGAGATGCTGGGCAGAACACCGGGCAATATCGTGGCCATTCGGCCCATGAAGGACGGCGTTATTGCTGATTTTGAAGTGACCGAAGCCATGTTGCGCTACTTTATCAACAAGGTGCACAATCGCCGCAGGCTGGTACATCCCCGTATCATTATCTCTGTGCCCTCGGGCATTACCCAGGTAGAAAAACGGGCGGTGCGCGATACTGCCGAGTCTGCCGGGGCAAGCGAGGTGTATCTCATTGAAGAACCCATGGCTGCCGCCATTGGCGCAGGCCTGCCCATTACCGAGCCCACTGCCAACATGGTGGTGGACATCGGCGGTGGCACTACTGAAGTCGCCGTTATTTCCCTAGCTGGCATTGTCTATTCCAAATCCGTGCGGGTTGCTGGCGACAAGATGGATGAATCCATTCTGCAATACATCAAGCGCAAACACAATCTGGCCATAGGTGAACGTACTGCTGAGGAAATTAAAACCACCATCGGCAACGTTTTGCCAGAAGATCCGTATGAGACCATGGATATCAAGGGCAGGGATCTGGTGGCCGGCATTCCGAAAACCATCACCATCTCCTCAAAGGAAATCCAGTCTGCTATTGCCGAGCAGGTGGATGTAATTGTGGACGCGGTGCGGGTTGCGCTGGAATCCACCCCGCCGGAGTTGTCCGCTGATATTGTCGATCAGGGGATCGTGCTTACCGGCGGCGGCGCGCTTCTAAAAAATCTGGATCAGCGACTGCGCAACGAAACCGGCATGCCCATCATCGTTGCCGATGATCCGCTCTCCTCAGTGGTGCTTGGATCAGGCAAGGCGCTGGACAGACTGGATATCCTGCGGGAAATCGCCATTGACTAAGCCTGATCGGTGTTTCGACCTACTTTGATTCGGGCCTCAGCACTGGCCTGCTCACCGTCATCGCATGCGTAAACCACTTCGCAATAAACGTAACAGCAAGACGCAGTACCTGCGCGTACTGGTAGTGGCAGTGTTTCTGCTCGTTCTGGGAATATTTTTTCTGGTTACCACCTTTGGCTCCCAGCAGTTCGGCTCCATGCACAAAATTATGATGGAGTTTGTGGGTCCGGTACAGAAAATAGTAACCAGTACTGGCTCTACGCTGGGTTCGGTCAAGAGTGACTACATCGACAGTATCCAGAATTTCTTCAAGCTCAATGAAGAGAAAAAACGTCTGACTCTGCAACTCCAGGAAACCGAAGCCCAGCTGAACAGAAGTCGGGAAGCCATGGCGACCAACGCTAGTTTGAGAAAGTTGCTGGATTTCAAAAACGCCTCAGAACAGCGCTCCATTGCAACGACCATCGTTGGTAAGGATCCATCACCCTTTTTCCGTTCCGTCATCATTGATCAAGGCGCCAATAGCGGCGTGGTCAAGGGAAGCCCGGTGGTATGCAGTGAAGGTGTTGTCGGTCAGATATTCACCACTTCGCCCAACTACTCCAAAGTTTTGCTTGCCATAGCCCCTTCCAGCGCCATTGATGTGCTGCTGCAGAAATCCCGGGTACGTGGTATCCTAAAGGGGACCGGCGATCTTACCTATCGTTTGGAGTATATACTGAAAAATGTGGATGTTGAAGTGGGGGATTATGTGGTAACCGCAGGCTATGGGGGGGTGTTTCCCACCGGCCTGCCGGTGGGTGTTGTCTCCAGGGTTTTCCGCCAGCCCCAGGGCATGTTTCACGAAATAGAGGTGAAGCCTGCTGTGGATTATCAAACCATTGAACATCTCCTGGTCATCGAAAAACCCAACCTCAGCGAAATTCTCGAACAACCGGTTCAGCCGTAGGAGTAGGTCCTGACAACGGCCATTGGCCGCCTCCTCCGTCGTCGAACAACGAGTTGCTTGCTATACACGGCTATGACTTTAATCTGTTTTATTGTTGTTGCTACCCTACTGGTTATTCTGCAGACTACTTTGCTCATGCCAATCCCGGTGTGGGCCTTTGCCCCAGATTTTTATTTCATTCTGGTCGCCTACCTGGCGAGCCGCTTCACTCTTTTGCCGGCGCTTATACTGGTCTATATCATCGGTCTGATGCTGGACGTTCTGACAGGTACAGTGTTGGGCATGTTTTCCTCTCTCTGCTTTACAGGATTTGCCCTGATCCGCCTTTTCGCCAACAAGGTGGTGTACAAGAATTTCCTGTATTCCATTCCCCTGATTGCGCTCGCTTTCTTTGCTCTGTCTGGCCTAGTGTACCTAGTATTTGATTTTCTCTATCCCGATCACCTGGTTCCCTGGGTTTGGTGGGAGATGGCTGTGCGCACCGCATTGGTGGCCCTGTTCACTTATCCGCTCTTTCGCCTGTTCGACGTGATACATACCTATGGCGAAAACACAGTGCTGCCCTGGAAACGACTACGTACGCGCCCGGACAGCCCGCGTCGTCGACAAACCTGATTGCCCGATAGAAGTTTCAGGAGATTTTTTTCATGCAGACCTTGCGCAGAACCAATCGCCGCCGGTCCGAGACCTTGCTCAACGGAGAACGCCGGAGGGATCAGGGTGTGGTGCCGCTGATGGCGCCACAGGATGCCGATGAGTTGAAAATGCAGGCAAAAAAGGGTCTGTATGCCTTGGGCTGCATAGTGGTCGCCTTTATTATTGTCATGGCGCGGCTGTATTTTCTGCAGATCGGGGAAGGGGAGCGTTACAGTAAACTGGCCGACTCCAACCGGGTGCGCTACCTGGAAATCATCGCGCCCAGGGGCAATATCCTTGACCGTAAGGGCAGGGAAATGGTGACCAACCGGCCTTCGTTTAATGTAATCTGGCTCAGAGAAAGTAACCGGCTCGATGATGAGTGGCTGAAAACCCTGACCAGGGTGCTGGGCGAAGATACTTCTGTCCTGCTGGAAAAAATCAGGAAAATGGTGGGACAGCCTGGCCATCTTCCGGTGCGTTTGGCCGAGGATATCTCCTGGGACAAGGTTGCCCAGATTGAAGTAAATCGCATGTATCTGCCTCAAGTCAGCATCGAAGTGGTACCACTGCGCGTGTACCATTATGGTGACATGGCCTCGCATCTGATCGGCTACCTTGGCGAGATCAACCGGGAAGAACTTGACCGCATGGACAGAACCCGCTACCGCGGCGGGGATCTTATCGGCAAGGCAGGGCTGGAGCGTTTGCGCGAAGGAGATTTGAGCGGTTCAAAGGGCCGGGATTACATGGAAGTGAACGCTTTAGGCTTTGAACAGAAAAGCCTAAAGGGTGAGCGGCCCGTACCGGGCAATGACCTGCAATTGACTCTGGACATTGATTTACAGAAAATTGCGGAAGAGGAACTCTCGAATAATAAGTTTGCCGGTGCTGTGGTGGCCATGGAGGTTAACACCGGTCGGCTTCTGGCCCTGGCCAGTTCGCCGCCTCTGCACCTACAGGATTTTGTAGGCGGCATTTCCCATGCCAACTGGAAGGCCATGCTGGACAATCCTCTGCACCCGCTGGTGAATAAAATAGTGCAGGGACAGTATCCACCCGCCTCCACCTATAAACCCATCACCGCCTTGGCGGGCCTTGCAGAAGGGGTAATTACGCCAAATCAAACTATTTTCTGCCCAGGCTATCACCGTTTCGGCAACCGGGTGTATCGGTGCTGGAAGAGAGGCGGACACGGTTCGGTTGACTTGAAGCGAGCAGTGGCTGAATCCTGCGATGTGTATTTTTACGTCGTGGGACAGCGCCTTGGGGTTGACCGCCTTGCCAAGTATGCCCGCCTGTTTGGCTTGGGAAGTAAAACAGGGGTGGAAATGGAGCATGAGAAGTCAGGCCTTGTGCCAACCACCGAATGGAAAAGAAAAGAGCGTAACGAAAAGTGGCATGAGGGTGAAACGCTCTCGGTCGCCATTGGCCAGGGGTATAACCTGGTGACCCCCCTGCAACTCACCGTGATGACCTCAGCCATTGCCAATGGCGGTACTATTTATAAGCCCGCGATTGTGGAGAAGGTAATATATCCGGACGGCACCGTGGCACAAAATTTCCATCCAGAAGTGCTGCACCGTTTTACTGGCCAGGGCAGAAACCTAAAACTGATCCGTGACGGCATGGTGGAGGCAGTCAATGGTAAACGGGGAACGGGCCGCAGGGCCCAGGCAGAAACCGAGGGCATTGTTGTCGGTGGCAAAACCGGAACCGCTCAGGTTGTGCGCCTGAAGCAGTACCAGCACCTCAAGGAAAAGGATATTCCCTACAAATACCGGGATCATGCCTGGTTTACCTGCTATGCCCCAGCCTCTAATCCCGACATTGCCGTGACAGTGCTGGTGGAGCACGGCCTGCACGGCAGTTCAGCGGCGGCTCCCATTGCCTCTAAAATTTTAACTCGTTATTTTAACGAGAGAATGGGTTTGCTCCAGGACAATGCTGAAGACAACACCTTGTTTTCTCCGCAAATGCTTGGAGACACTGAATCTTCTGCTGATCAGGAGCAGGAGCCCGCTCCGATTGATGTTCCCCCCACACAACTTTGAGCAGGCATGCCATGAAACCCCTAGACCGACAGCTTTTTAAACACCTTGATTGGGTCATGCTGCTCCTCTTGCTGGTTATATCTGCCCTGGCGCTGGTCAACCTGTACAGCTCCAGCCACGCCGGCGAAGACTTGGGCGCTTCATCGCTCTTTTACAAGCAGTTTTTCTTTTTCGGTGTTGGCCTTGGGGTAATTTTGGTTTTGCAGCTGTTTGAATACCAGCGCATCGCTAAAACAGGCTGGATTTTGTATGTTATGGTTTTGCTGCTACTGGTGTACACTTGGTTTTTTGTTGAAAGTGTCAGTGGTGCACAGCGCTGGATAGATTTGGGATTGTTCAATTTACAGCCATCGGAGCCGGCTAAACTCGTTCTTATTCTGGTGCTCACCTGCTGTTACGCCAGCGGCCCTGTTGTCAGCGGCGGTTACCGGCTGCAGGACATGGTAAAGCCGATAGCCTTGACCATTATACCCTTTGGTCTCATCCTCATTCAGCCAGACCTGGGGACGGCGCTGATTGTTGCCACTATTTTTATTTCCATGACTTTATTTGTTCGCCTGCGCTGGTCAACGCTCGCCACTTTGAGCGGGATAGCTGTAACCTGTATCTTTATCGGCTGGAAATTTCTGCTCAAACCGTACCAGCGCAAGCGTATTGAGACCTTTCTGAACCCTGAAGCAGATCCTGCCAATCATGGGTATCAGATCCTGCAGTCGAAAATCGCAGTGGGGAGTGGTGAGTTGTTCGGCAAGGGATTCTTGAAAGGTACCCAGGGGCATCTGAATTTTCTGCCGGAACGGCATACTGATTTTGCCTTTGCCGTATGGGGTGAAGAATGGGGTTTTGCCGGGGCACTCTTTTTTCTCAGTTGCTACTTTTTTATGCTGGCCTGGGGCGTGCATGTGGCCATGACCGCCCGCGACCGCTGCGGCTCCATCTTGGCCTTTGGTTGCGTGTCCCTCATTTTCTGGCAGGCGGTCATTAACCTGTTTATGATCATGGGCTTCCTGCCGGTGGTCGGCGTGCCGCTGCCTCTGTTCAGCTATGGCGGTTCCTCCGTGCTGACTAATATGGTTGCCATCGGCATCCTGATGAACGTACGCCTGCAGAGTAACCTCCCCAACCGCTGAAACCACAGCTATTGGCTACAATTATCGGCCACGGTGCTTGTGTCACGGAGTATTCTCCAGCACCATTTTGGCCAACCCCTCGATAAATACCGGGTCGTCATTGAGCGCTTTGGTGCTGGCGCAACGCATGCCAAGCGCTTGTGCCATATTGCGGTAGTCCATGTCGATCTCCACCAAAGTCTCCACATGATCCGAGACAAAGGAGATTGGTAAGATAAGCAAGTTTTTAGCCCCCTCTTCAGCCAAGCGCCGGATAGTGTCAGGGGTTGACGGCCCCAGCCAGGTCACTGGACCGCTTCGGCTTTGGTAACAGAGTTCGCCCCGTATACCGGTCAGTTTTTCCAGGGCAGTTATGGTTGCATTCAGTTCCTTTACGTAAGGGTCACCCTCCTCAATAAAACGCTGTGGTAGACTATGGGCGCTGTAGATGAGGCGAACTTCCTCATTGGGAAAAAGTGCCAGGCCATCTTCCACTCGCCTTGCCAGGGTTGCAATATATTCAGGTTGTTCCGGCCATGAACGGATGATGGCGCAGGGCAGGGTGTGATGCGTTTGTTTGAGATGTCGCGCTAGATCCGCTAGGGACGAACCGGTGGTCGCAATCGAGTAATGCGGGTAGAGCGGCAGGGCGATGCACTGTTCCACACCAGCTTCAAGGAATTCTATCAGCACCTCATGGACAAAGGGATGCCAGTAGCGCATGCAGGGCCGAACTAAGAAATCACCCTCGCCTGCCAGGCGCTCTGCCAGTGCCCTGGCCTGTTCCCGGGTTTTTTGTAAAATAGGTGAACCGCCACCAATACGGGCATAGTTTGCCATGCTTTTGGGGGCGCGCTGGTGGGCAATGATACGGGCAATAAGCGGCTGGAGCAGTGCAGGCCCTAGGCGGATGATTTGCCGATCGGAAAAAAGGTTGACCAGAAACGGTTTGATATCGGCGGGTTGCTCCGGTCCGCCCAGGTTAAGCAATAAAACCCCGGTTTTTTTTGCTGGAGCCATGTTTTCCTCCTAAGAGGCGAGTCAATAGGCGAGAAAAATACACGCTTTTCTTGCTTTTCCGTCTAGTGATTCTATAATTGATTCATGCCTGATTGGTATCTTCCTAATATATTTCAGTTCTTTTTTCCGCTTTTTTTTTGTGGAAATCAGATCGGTACGTACAAATCGGGCAATTCAAGGAAGGTTAATTCAGTCCCTCAGGTGGCGGCATGGTGCCGCCAAACGCCGTTTAATCACGGAGGTCGTTTATGGAATTAAAAGTTGAGGCCAAAAATCTTGAGTTACGGAACAGCTGGCAAGAAAAAATCGAGGATGAGCGCGCCAAGTTGATTCGTCACTATGCCAATTTTGTCCTGCACCTGCGTGTGAGCATTGAAGCTACCTCGGGCTACAAAGAAGGTGGCTACGAGGTGGCGCTGGTGGCCAGCGTGCCAGGAGATACTGTGGTGGTGAAACGCTGGGGTGAAAATGTTCGGTCGCTTTTGGTGGAGGCCTTTGATGTACTTGGTGCTCAGCTGAAGAATATTGTCCAGAAAAAGCAGAATCATAAGGCAGGAAAGAGTCTTGGCGAGGCAGTAATTACCGGACAGGCTAATGGGATGGTACGCAAACTGTTCGCCAAAGAGGCCTACGGCTTTATTGTTTCGGAAAATCAAGATGATGTTTTCTTTCAAGCACACGTACTCAAGGATGTGGGTTTTGAGGAACTGACTGAAGGCGACGCGGTCGAGTTCGCGGTTGAGCAGGGCGATAAGGGGTTGCAGGCTACTTGGGTACGCCGGGTTGCCCTCTAATGGCTGGTTCCATATCAAGGTGCGCTTTAGCCGCCAGAGTATCAGTACTACGTCTGTACAGCATTCCCCACGCCTCCTTGATTGCAGTATTAATCTGAAATTGGAATAATTTCCTGAAGACACAGTAACCCTGCCGCATGGCAGGGTTTTTTGTTTAGCTCCACTGCGGGAACGGGTACTGTGTAGCAGTACGCCGCCCTGTTTCATTTCCAGGAACATTGCTGGGAGCCGAAACGGGCAATATCGCTGCAGTGGATATGCTTGCCAATCGGACCTATACTCATTCGTCAAATCCGCTGAAGCCAGTTTTGCTGGCTTTATACCCTGTAACCGAAGTTACCGGAAAATTACTCAGTATTTTATCATGGCTATTCTCTATCTCATTGACGGCAGTGCCTATATTTACCGTGCTTACCACGCCATTGCGCCACTTTCTAATAGCACTGGCCTGCCAACCAACGCGGTCTACGGCTTCACCACCATCCTGCGCCGACTGGTCAAGGAACGCGAGCCAGCTTATGTGGCCGTGGCCTTTGACACCAAGGGGCCAGTCTTCAGGCACTTGCTCTATAAGGACTATAAGGCTAATCGCCCACCCATGCCGGAGGATCTGGTGGAGCAGCTGGCTTATATCCGCAGAACAGTGAGCGCTTATGGCATGCTGACCTTGGAGCAGGAGGATCAGGAGGCAGATGATCTCATTGCCTCTGTTGCACGTCGGATGGCGGCACTGGGCCATGAGGTGGTTATGATTTCCGGCGATAAAGATCTGTTACAGCTGGTGTCACCGCAGATCACGATGTGGGATCCCATGAAAAACACCCTGATGGGTGAGGCAGAAGTAGTTGGAAAATATGGTGTCGGTTCAAGTGGCCTGCTCGATTTCTTTGCACTCACTGGAGACAGCTCTGACAACATTCCAGGTGTGCCGGGAATCGGACCCAAAACTGCTGAGAAATTTATGGTGCAGTACGGCAACCTTGAACAGTTGTATGAAGCAGCACCCACACTCAAAAAAAGCAAGGTTGTGGAATCCTTGCTGGCGCATCGTGAACAGGCCTTTCTTTCCCGAGATCTGGTACGCCTCAATAGTGCGGCCCCTGTGCCGGAGCTGTTGGAAAACTACCGCTGGTCGGGGCCGGATCCTGAAGCCTTGCGTGCCTTGTGGACAGAGCTGGAATTCTATTCTCTCCTGAAAGATTTACCGGAAAAGCGACAACAACTGGATACAAGTACCTTTGGTCTCGTTAGGTCAGAGACAGAATTGCAGCAGTTGGCGCAGCGCCTGCAGCGAGAATCACTTGTTGTGCTGGATACGGAAACCGATGGCCTGGATCCGTTGCACGCAAACTTGGTGGGTATTTCACTGGCCAGCAGTGAAGAAGCAGTCTGGTATTTGCCCTGTGGTCACCGGGATGCTGAAGGCAAGCTGGTGCCGAATCAGCTCTCGATTACACAAGTAATTGAGGCTCTGCGGCCAGTGCTCAATCAACCTGGTTGCACAAAACTCGGTCATAATCTGAAATTTGATCTGGCCATACTGGCTGCACCACAAAACGGTGGTTTGCAGGTGGCCGGGCCCCTGTACGACACCATGGTAGGCGCCTGGCTGCTGAACCCGGAGCGTCGCAGTTTGAAACTGGATGATCTAGCCGGTGAATTGGGCTTTACTATGACCAGTTTCAGTTCGGTCACTGGTGATGACAAGGCAGCGGATGCCTTTGCAAGGGTTGGTCTTGAAGCGGCCCGAAACTACAGCTGCGAAGATGTGGTGGCTGCCCTGAAGCTGTATACATACCAGCAACCCCAGCTTGCAGCTATGGGACTGGACAAGCTCATGACAGAGGTGGAATGTCCGTTCATTCCGGTATTGGCTGCCATGGAAAGGGCCGGGGTTGCCGTGGATACCCAGCTTCTGAACGAGCTTGGCCAGGAGTTCAGTGCGCGACTTCAGGTTATAGAGGAGCGTATCTACACAGAAGCAGGTGAGGCTTTCAATATCAGTTCGCCAAAGCAATTGGGCGAAATTCTTTTTGAACGTTTGGGGCTGCCCAAGGGCCGTAAAACGAAAACTGGCTGGTCAACGGATGTTAAGGTGCTGGAGAGCTTGGCCAAGGATCATACCTTGCCTGCGCTGGTCCTGGAGTACCGTAATCTGGCCAAATTGAAAAACACCTATGTGGATAAGTTGATTGAACTGCAGGAACCCAGCACCGGCCGGGTGCACAGCTCTTTCAACCAGTGCGGCACCGCCACTGGTAGACTCAGCTCCAGCAATCCCAATCTGCAGAACATTCCCATCCGCACCGAAGAAGGCCGCCGCATCCGCGCCGCCTTTGTGGCCAAACCTGGATCAATGTTGCTGTCAGCCGACTACTCCCAGATTGATCTGCGTGTCCTTGCGCATTACAGTGAAGATCCGGAGCTGCTTGCCGCCTTTCATGCCGGGGCAGATATTCACCGTCGCACTGCAGCCGAGGTGTTTTTTGTGGCCCCAGAGCTGGTAACCGGTGAAATGCGGCGGGTGGCTAAAACCATTAATTTCGGCATCGTTTACGGCATGTCGAGTTTTGGTTTGGCCAACCAGCTCGAGCTGAGTCGGCGGGAAGCACAGATTTTCATCGACCGTTACTTTGCCCATTTTTCCGGTATTAAAAAATTCATGGAAAATGTGGTGGAGCAGGCCAGACAAGATGGTTATGTGAACACCCTGAACGGCCGTCGACGCTTTCTGCCCGACCTGGGCAGTAAAAACAGGGCGCAGCGAGAATTTGCTGAGCGTACCGCCATTAATACCCCCATTCAGGGCACGGCGGCTGATATCATTAAACTGGCCATGCTGCGCCTGCACCAGGCCCTGGTCGAGCGACGTCTTGCCACTCGCATGATCTTGCAGGTACATGATGAACTGGTTTTTGAGGTGCCAACGGCTGAATTGGAAGAAGTTGCAACATTGGTGCGTTCCACCATGGAGGCGGCCATGCTGCTTAAGGTACCCTTGGTGGTCAACCTGCATCAGGGCAAAAATCTGGACAAGGAAGAAACCCTGGCTTGATTGTGTCAGCACAGGTAAAATTTATCCATACACAATATTGGAGTTGATCATGCGCGCCATACGTACTGTTGTACACCAAGGCATTACAGGGATTTCTCTGGTCTGCGCCGCAATCTTGTTTGTCGGTGCGCCGGCGCACAGCAGCCCGGCCAGGCAGGGAGAAATCGTTTCCACTGCTCAAGATCAAAAGGGGTTAAGCCTCACCATCTATAACCGTGATTTAGCCCTGATTAAGGATAAACGCCAGATTACTGTTCCGATGGGGAACAGCACCCTTGCCTTTAAAGAGGTGAGTGCGCGTATTCGTCCGGAAACAGCCCTGCTCAGCGGCGGGCTTGATATCCTAGAACAAAATTTTGAATACGATCTGCTGACCCCCCAATCGCTCCTCAGCAAATATGTGGGGCGCCAGGTGACCATGGTCCAGCGTCATCCAACCACTGGTGAGGAACTGTCGCCAGAGCAGGCTTTGGTGCTCAGCGCCAATGATAACGGCGTGGTCCTGAAGGTGGGAGAGCGCATTGAAACCGGTATCAGTGGGCGTCTAGTCTTTCCGGACGTGCCACCCACTCTGCGCGATCGTCCTACTCTGACCATGACGGTGGCCAGCGAACAGCCGGGCTTAAAAGAAGTGGAGCTTTCCTACCTCAGCCATGGCCTCACCTGGCAGGCCGACTATGTGGCAGAGCTCAATGCCGATGAGAGCCAACTGGGCTTTAATGGCTGGGTCACGCTCACCAATGAGAGTGGAGCCAGCTACAGTAATGCCCAACTGCAACTGGTGGCCGGCGAGGTAAATGTGGTTACTGATGCGCAACAACGTAATCTGGGAATGGTGCAGAAAGAGGTGGCTATGGCAGCGGCTCCCCGCGAGGCCATGGCTGAGGAATCAATGTTTGAATACCACCTTTATACCCTGGACCGCCCCACCACTATTCTGGAAAACCAGAAGAAACAGGTCGCCCTTTTGCAAGCTGATGAAGTGAGCGTTAAAAAGGAGCTGATTCTGCGTGGAAACGATTACTACTATCGGGATCAGGCGGGCGATTTGGGCAAGCGATTGGAAGTGGGTGTAGAGCTTGAAGTAAAAAATGAAAAGGAACATGGCCTGGGGATGCCGATTCCAGCTGGTGTCGTGCGGGTTTACAAAAAGGACAGCAGGGGTTTTCTTCAGTTTGTTGGTGAAGACCGCATCGAACACACCCCCGACAAGGAAGTGATGCGCCTACATCTGGGTACTGCCTTTGATGTGACCGCCGAGAAAAAGCAGACCAGTTTCAAGAAAATTTCCGGAGTGGGTCCGTATAACTATAACTACGAGAGCAGCTACGAGCTCACGGTGAAGAACGCCAAGGAGGAGCCTGTGCGTGTGAAAGTGTTGGAGCCAATCCCAGGAGACTGGAAAATTCTGAGCGAATCAGCACCACACACCAAGGAAACAGCCCATACCGCTTCTTGGTTGATAGAGGTGCCGGCAAAGAGTTCGGTAACGCTCACCTATACCGCCCAGGTGCGTTTTTGAGGGCGCGATCGGGTAGCACAAAGTGCATGGCACCGTCTCCAGAAAGGCAACTCTTTTGGGGGTATCATGTAAGCTAGTTGCTGTTTACTGTGGCCCTGATGCAGGCTGTTGGAAGGCACTCCTACGACCCTGTACCTGGGCGCTTATTCAGGCGCAGGAACTGATCGATCAACAAAATGATGTGAGACCGATACCGTATGAAAGATTGCCTTGTTGATTCCATTTTGTTTTAATTGACACCACATATAGTACTGTGTTATTAATATCTGACTATATGTAGATAATACTCAGTATCCAGTCACGGTGCCCGCAAGGGCTAGCAGGGAAGAGGGGTTGCCCGTTCTGTCGGACCATTCCCCCGCGGACCCGCCGCTGTGAGCGAGGACAAAGGGCCAGCATGTCACTGATCAGTATGATTGGGAAGACGGCCCGGAGGACGATTCGCGAGCCAGAAGACCTGCCGTTGATTGCAAACCACAGACAGACTCTCCGGGGATTGGGGGTGTGGTACTCAGCAGATGAGACATGTGGAAATACCCTTGCTGCTCCGGCGCAAGGGTATTTCCACATGTCTCATCTGCTGCCACCTCGCTCTTTCTCCGTGATACCGTTTCATAGAAAGGAGCTCCCATGCAGCCATTGCAAGCGTCTTCCTCTTCGGCGCAGCCAGCCATTCCCTCCCTGGTTGTCCGTCGGACCGGCAGTGTTGTTTCGTTTGAAGCAGACAAGATTCAGGCGGCCATCCTCAAGGCCGGACGCGCCACCGGTGAATTTGATGCCGAAGAGTCGTGGCTTCTGACCCGGCAGGTGCTCAAAGTGCTGCGCCATCGCTTCACCGACGCTGCCCCCCATGTTGAACAGATCCAGGATATCGTCGAACAAACCCTGATCTCTGCCAATCATTTCGCCACGATGCGCGCTTACGCGGTTTACCGCGAACAGCGCAGCAAGCTGCGTCAAGATAAAAAGACAGTGGTGGATGTTTCTGCCTCGGTTAATGAATACCTTGACCAATCCGACTGGCGGGTCAATGCGAATGCCAATCAGGGCTACTCCCTGGGTGGATTGATCCTCAATGTCTCCGGCAAGGTGACCGCCAACTACTGGCTCAACCATGTCTATCCGCCTGAAATCGGTGAGGCCCATCGCAATGCCGATTTTCACCTCCACGATCTGGATATGCTTTCCGGTTACTGCGCTGGCTGGTCTTTGCGCATGCTGTTGAACGAGGGCTTCAATGGAGTTCCGGGTAAAATCGAAGCCTCACCGCCCAAACACATGTCAAGCGCCGTGGGACAGATCGTCAACTTCCTTGGCACCCTGCAGAACGAATGGGCCGGGGCCCAGGCATTCAGTTCTTTTGATACCTATATGGCTCCCTTTGTACGTAAAGATAGCCTTTCTTTCTACGAGATCCGGCAGAATATCCAGGAGCTTATTTTCAACCTGAATGTACCGTCGCGTTGGGGCACCCAGACCCCTTTCACCAATCTGACCTTTGACTGGACCTGCCCAGACGACCTGAAAAACCAGACACCACTGATCGGGGGCATTGAGATGCCCTTTGTCTACGGTGAACTGCAGGAAGAGATGGATCTGATCAACCAGGCTTATATCGAGGTGATGACCACGGGCGATGCCAAGGGCCGGGTGTTTACCTTCCCGATCCCGACCTACAATATCACCCCTGAGTTTCCCTGGGACAGCAGTAATGCCGACCGTCTTTTCGAGATGACCGCCAAATATGGTCTCCCTTATTTCCAGAACTTTCTCAACTCGGAACTCAGCCCCAACATGGTTCGGTCCATGTGTTGCCGTCTCCAGCTCGACCTGCGCGAGCTGCTCAAACGGGGCAATGGTTTGTTCGGCTCAGCCGAGCAGACCGGGTCCATCGGAGTGGTGACCATGAACTGTGCCCGACTAGGATATAGGTACAGAGGAGATGAGGCAGGGTTGTTCCAGCGGCTTGACCGGCTGCTGGAGTTGGGAAAGAACAGTCTGGAGATCAAGCGCAAGGTGATCCAGCGGCGCATGGATAACGGCCTTTTCCCCTACAGCAAGCGCTACCTCGGCACCCTGCGCAATCACTTCTCGACCATCGGCATCAACGGCGTTAATGAAATGATTCGTAACTTCACCGCTGACCGTGAGGACATCACTACTCCGGCAGGCCACGCGCTGGCACTCCAACTGCTCGATCATCTGCGCGAACGGATGGTCAGTTTCCAGGAGGAGACGGGGCATATGTACAATTTGGAGGCAACCCCTGCGGAAGGTACCACCTACCGTTTTGCTCGCGAGGATAAAAAACGTTTCCCAGACATTATCCAGGCCGGCACCGTTGAAGCCCCTTATTATACCAACTCCTCACAGCTCCCGGTTGGCTTTACCGACGATCCCTTTGAAGCGCTGACCCGTCAGGAGCAGTTGCAGGGTAAGTATACCGGTGGCACCGTACTGCATCTTTATCTGGGCGAACAGGTGTCCTCGACCCAGGCCTGCAAGATTTTGGTTCGCCGTTCCCTGGAACAGTTCCGCTTGCCCTATATCACTATCACACCAACCTTTTCCATCTGCCCAATCCATGGTTACCTCAGCGGGGAGCACCCCTTCTGCCCCAAGTGCGACCTGGAGTTGGAGCAGCAACTTACAAATGAAAGGAGCATCGCATGAACGAGGAATACACCGCAAAGATTGAAATTCCACAGGAAAAACGGCAGCCGTGCGAGGTTTGGACCCGGGTCATGGGGTACCATAGACCGGTGACTTCATTCAACACCGGCAAAAAGGCCGAACATGCCGAACGAAAGTTTTTTCGGGAACCGATACAACACGATCGATAGATGCTTGAGATCGGGGGATTGCTTCCCTTTACCACCATTGACTACCCTGGAAATCTGGCTGCAGTGCTGTTCTGCCAGGGTTGTCCCTGGCGCTGCGGCTACTGCCACAACCGGCACCTGATGACGCAAACGAGCAGGTCGCCCGTCTATTGGCATGAGGTGAGTGCCCTGCTCAGGCAGCGTCGTGGTCTGCTTGATGCCCTGGTTTTCAGTGGTGGCGAACCGACCTTGCAGGAGGAACTCCCCGATGCCATCAGAGCCGTTCGGACGATGGGGTTCAAAGTTGGCCTGCATACCGCCGGGCCTTACCCGGAGCGGCTACGGGAGTGCATACCGCTGCTTGACTGGGTTGGCATGGATCTGAAAGCACCGTTTGATGAGTACGAGCGGATTACCGGTATCCCCGGTAGTGGGGCGGCGGCTCAAGAGAGCGCCATGTTGCTGCGGCAAAGCGGGCTTGCCCATCAGTTTCGCACCACCCTCGACCCTTTCCTGTACGAGGGGGGACGAATTAAGGCAATGCAGCAGATGGTTGAGGGCTGGGGAGAAACACTGGTGCTGCAGCAGCAGTCGCCGTATTATTTTTTGTCAGCACGAAATGGTCAGGAGCAACCGGAGCGCGGGCGTTGGTAGGTGCTTTAGGAAGAAATCCGCCCGTGTCCAAAAACGAAAAAAGCAGAAGCAGCCAATGGCCATGTCAGTTAAGAGCAACTGTACATAGATGTTGGATAAGTCACGCGTTGTGAAAAGTGACACAAAGAGAAACCGGAGATTTGCTCCAATGAGAGCGTAGAGAGTGTTAGAAGCAAACGGATATTACAGGTAACGAACCTCCCGTTGAGGTGGCCAGCCATACGCGTTGGAGAAAAATTTTCGGAAGAGTTCACTATAAAAGAATCATGCTTTATGTGTGGTCAACCATTTTTTATACGCATTCTGCTGCGAGGAAACCAAAGACAGTTGCGAAAGCAGGCAGTGCGCCGTTTATGGCGGGAGAATTTCAATTATGGATTATAGGCCCGACCTGCTTGCCACGGCTTATTTGATATAGTTTCGACTTGATCTGACACCTTGGTTGTCAAACTGAGGGTTACCGGTTTTGATAATGGTGCAAACCTGGAATCAAAACAAAAGGAGGCAACCCTCATGTTGTATGGTAACGAACGTAT
>JAAYIE010000010.1 GCA_012744275.1 Desulfobulbaceae bacterium | reverse complement strand
TTTCTTTCACACCATGAAGGTGGAAGCTATCCATGGCGAGCGTTTTGCCACTCGTACACAGATGCGCCACACTGTGTTCAAATAAATTGAAGTTGACTACAATCGCACCCGCCGCCATAGTGCGAATGGTTATATCAGTCCCATGGCCTTTGAAGCCCTGAAAGCAGCTTAACTCGATGTCCACTCAAAACGGGCAGGATCAGCAGGATCATTTTTTGAGAAGCTGTATCAACGAGAAAATTATTTCAAATTTTTTATAGAGCTTTCTATTGCCTGACCAATCGCCCAATCGGACTGCGGAACGCAATTTTTCTTAACAATTCAGCCACCAGGCCGCAGCAGGTTAGCTTAGCGTTAAAAACAAATGGTACACACTTACACCAAAATATTTTTTTTAGTTTTCTTTGCAGCAAGTCTTTCTGCTTGCCGTGAAACTTTCGAGAAATATTACCCAAGTTATAGTGATGTTATCTCAGATAAGGCTATAGAAAGGGGCTGGATTCCATCTTGGCTACCAGAAAATGCGGTGAATATTCACGAAATTCATAACTTGGACACAAATAAAAGCATGTTAACTTTTCGATTTAAAGGTGAACATCCGATTGATTTTAATAAGGACTGTGAAGAAATTAAGCCGACTTTATTGAAAGCACATCCATTTAATGTTTCTTGGTGGCCAAAGGATATTTCTGACAGAGAATTACGGTCAAACCAGTACCAATTCTATTCTTGTGAAAATAAAGAGGCTTTATTGGCGATCTCGATAAAACAAGGCGAAGCGTTTTATTGGAGACCATAAAGGAAAAAACTAGCCAGTCACCCAAGCCGACCCCGGAACAGGCTGGTCGGGTTGTGTGAGGCAGTCTGAGAGGCAAAATAAGCAATGGCCCGATTTGAATGTTGTTTCCGGCTTGATCCGCCCGCAAAACCGGGGTTTCAACGGCAGTTGACAGGAAATGAGTAATGCGAAAATGAAATTAGCCCCTGAATTTGTCCTGTGTGCAGTGAACAGCCTGTTTCTGCCGGAATCTTTGCCTACCTTTATTGTGCAACATGTTTCCAGGGAGGAGACCGAACTCGCTGCCCGTTTTGGCCAGATTCATCCCATTCTGGTTGCACCCAGCAATGCTGGCACAGGCTACGTGATTCAGGGCGGCATCTTGCATTTCCTTGCTCTGAAACGTGCTGGTTTAACTAATATTTTCTGCAGGATAACAGGAGAGGCGGCCAGCCCACAGTCAGCATTTGCCCTGCGCATTCTGCACGAGCAGCCAGCCTGTCAGAACAGCCCGATTTTGCAGGCACTCCTTATCAAGGCGATGGATGGCTTTTTGTCCCTTGCCGAACAACTGAGCCTGCTCCCGCTCATGGGTTTAAAGGCGCAGCAGCATATATTGGCTGAGCGCCTCAGCCTGCTTCAGTTAAACAGCGCTGTTCAAGAAGCCCTGCATACGCAGGAGCTGCACAGTAAAAACATCAACCTGCTCGCCCGCCTGCCAACAGAGGAACAAAAACATCTCGTGGAGCTGATTTCCCGCTATCATCTGCGCGGCTCCAAGCAGCAAAAACTGGTGGAACTGATGGCAGAACTGCATCTGCGCGATGGCAGCACTGTTTCCAGTCTGCTGGCAGAGTGGCAAGAAAGTGAGCCGCCGCAGGATAATCTGCCCCAGGAAAGTCAGAACCTGCTCAACTTTCTCTTCAACCGCTATAATCCCCGGGTTATACAGGCGGAACAACGCTTCCATGAGCAGGTACGGGGGTTGCAAGCCCCTGCTGGGGTGAACATTACCCATACCCCTGCCTTTGAAGATGAGGCTGTAACAGTGCAGCTGAGTTATTCCAGCTGGGCCAAGCTTCAGGCACAGTGGCCGCACTTGCTTAAGCTTACGGAAACAGGGAATCCGGATCGGTGAAGTAGCCGTGCACAAGCGTATCTGCACCAAGTTGCTCTGAGTGTGTTCGGCACAGTTTGGGTGGATTAGCTTGCAGGTGGCGACTGTAACCGTGCACAAGGGGTGTGCCTGCCTCACCGATGAAATACGGTGCAAGTACAAGGGTAACTTCATCAACCAAGCCTGCAGCAAGGAAAGAGCCATGCACTTGAGCACCTCCCTCCACCAGCACGGAGGCAATACCTGCGCTGCCGAGATAATGCAAAACCTGCTCCAGATCAAGGCCGCCAGCTGCCTCAACCATGCCATTCGCTGTACGCTCGGCTACACGAATGACCTGTGCACCGGCCTGCAGTAAGCGCGCTTCTCTGGTGGCATCAGCAGTAGGGCTGCAAAATATCCAGGTAGAACTGGCAGATTGCTGACTCAGCATACGGCAGTTTGGCGGGAGACGTAAGCTGCTGTCCAGCACGATGCGCAGCGGGTCACGGGCTTCCTCATCCGCAAGGCGGGTCGTCAGGCTGGGGTCATCAATTATGGCTGTCCCCGCCCCTACCAGAATACCATCCAGACGGTTACGCAAGCGGTGTACGTACAGGCTGGTTTCCGGTCCGGTGATCGGCCCGCCCTTGCCGTTGACCATGGTGATCTTGCCATCCAGGCTCATTCCTGCCTTCATGACCACCCAAGGCAGCCCGCTGCGACTGTGTTTGGCAAAGGGTGTAATCAAAGTACGGCACAGTTGTCTGCAAACATCAAGATGCACCTGCACACCACGGCCTGCCAGAAACTCCGCTCCCCCACCAGTAACCTGCCCATTCGGGTCTCTGGTGCCAATAAAGACCTCGCTAATGCCAGCGGCCAATATGGCTTCAGTACATGGCGGGGTGCGACCACTGTGGTTGCACGGTTCCAGGGTGACGTACATGGAGGCTCCCCGGGTGTCCTGTTTCTTCTTCCGGGCATCTGCCAGGGCATTTACCTCTGCATGGGCTGTGCCGGCCTTTTTATGATAGCCGCAACCAATGACCGTATCCTTACGAACAATAACGGCTCCCACCGGCGGATTGGGGCTGGTGCGGCCTAAACCTTTTTCGGCCTCGGCCAAGGCAAGGCGCATGTATTTTTCGTGCCGTTTGTTGTCTGTCATGCTGTTGTATGGGTAATGACGAACTGGTCAGTGTTTGCCCTGTTGTTCGCCCAGGAAATTTTTTAATTCTTCCATAAATTCGTTCACATCACGGAACTGGCGATATACCGAGGCAAAGCGCACGTAGGCTACCTCGTTAAGTGAAGGCAGCGCCTCCATCACCCACTCTCCTATCTGTGCGGTGGACACTTCTTTGCCCCCGTGGTCCTGCAGCTTTTGCTCAATAACATCAACAAAGGTATCAATATCGCTGGTGCTGACTGCCAGTTTTTCACAGGCCTTTTCCAGCCCGGCCACCATCTTCCTTCGCTCCCAGGCTTCGCGACGTCCATCTTTTTTAATGAGCAGGGGCATGGTCATCTCAACGCGCTCAAAGGTGGTAAAGCGCCTGCCGCAGCGTTCACAGGCCCGCCGCCGGCGTATAATAGCCTTATCCTTACTAACGCGGGAATCTACCACCCTTGAGTTGGTGTGGCTGCAGTAGGGGCATTTCATAGCAAAACCTGCATGATAAAAATTTACAAAAAAAGCCGGTTGCCTATACAGGCAGACCGGCTGAGCAGGAAAACAGAGAAAGAAGCTTAACAGAACCTGGCGATTCTGTTCTGGTGTCTTCCTCCGGCAAAATCTGTATGCAACCAGGTGCTGACAATGTCCTTTGCCAGTTCGACCCCCAACACCCGACCGCCCAAGCAGAGCACATTGGCATTGTTATGCTCACGGCTCATGCGGGCGCTGAACGATTCCTGGCACAAAGCAGCCCTGATGTGGCGATGCCGGTTTGCTGCCATGGACATGCCTATGCCAGTACCGCAAATGAGGATACCTCGTTCAAAATCCCCTGCTGCCATGGCCAGGCAGAGTTTGTTGGCAAAATCAGGATAATCCACGGAGGCCTCGCCGTGGTTCCCCACATCAATCACCTCGTAGCCTTCCTTAGTCAGATAGGCAATGATATGCTCCTTTAAGGCAAAGCCACCATGGTCTGAACCGATACCAATTTTCATGCTGTAAAAGTATCCGAAAATTTCCTCAAGCGCCCGTACTCAGGAGAATCGACGCAAGACCAAAACACCGTTAGTACCGCCAAAACCAAAAGAATTGGACATCGCCACCTGTACCTTCTGCTCACGAGCCTCGAGTGGCACATAGTCCAGATCACAGTTTGGATCCGGGTTGTCCAGATTAATGGTAGGTGGAACGATACCATGGAAAACGGTCAGTGCGGTGAACGCAGCTTCAATCCCTCCAGCTGCGCCGAGCATATGGCCGGTCATTGATTTGGTGGAACTTACCATCAGTTTATAGGCGTGTTCACCAAACACGGTCTTGATAGCCTTAGTCTCACACAGATCATTGAGCGGAGTAGAAGTGCCATGGGCATTAATATAATCCACCTGATCAGGACTTAGTTGCGCATCGCTAAGAGCCATGGCCATGCAGCGGGCAGCACCCTCACCGTCTTCGGGGGGGGCAGCAATGTGGAAGGCATCGCTGGTTTGACCGTAGCCTATTATCTCCGCATAAATCCTTGCACCCCGGCTGCGGGCTGACTCCAGTTCTTCCAGCACCAGCATGCCCGAGCCTTCTGAAATGACAAAGCCGTCGCGATCCCGGTCAAAGGGGCGAGATGCCGCCTGGGGAGCATCGTTACGGGTGGACAGAGCTTTCATTGCGCTGAATCCACCAACTGCAAGCGGGCAAATGACCGCTTCCGAGCCACCGGTTATCACTGCATCGCAATCCCCGTAGACGATGTGACGAAATGCCTCGCCGATTGCATGGGTACCAGCAGCGCAGGCGGTGGTTTGCGACAGATTTGGCCCCTTGCTGCCCAGGCGAATAGAAATTTGCCCTGAGACCATATTAGGAATAACCCGCGGGATAAAAAAAGGGGTAATTTTACGTGGACCGCGTTCAACTACCACCTGATGGTATTCCTCGATGGTGGGCAGGCCACCCATGCCACAGCCGGTTATAACACCTACCCTGTGGCTGTTTTCTTCGTTTATGGACAGGCCGCTGTCCTGCCAGGCCATATCTGCCGCAGCCACCGCATACTGCACGAAAAGATCGACATTTTTGGCCTGTTTTTTGTCAAACCACGCATCAACGTTGAAGTCTCTGACTTCAGCGGCTATCTGCGAGGCATATGCCGTTACATCAAAGCGTGTAATGGGGCCAATGCCACTCTTTCCACTGATGAGCGCTTCCCATGTCGGCCCGGTTCCAATACCCAATGGGGTGACCAATCCCACCCCAGTTACAACGACCCGTCTTTTCACTGTTTATTGTCCGTTTACTGCAGTTTGGCCACGTAATCGATGGCGTTTTGAACTGTGGTGATTTTTTCGGCTTCCTCATCCGGAATCTCCACATCAAACTCTTCTTCCATTGCCATAATCAACTCAACCAGATCCAGCGAATCTGCACCGAGGTCATCGACAAAGGATGCGCCGGGCACCACTTTCTCGCGGTCTACGCTAAGTTGTTCCACAATAATATCAATCATCTTGTCATCTACAGCCATGGTATTCTCCCAAAAAATAAGGTGTTAAGGTTTAAGTTACGGGCACGCCTGTCATTGCCCCATATACATGCCGCCATTGACATGCAGAGTCTGCCCGGTGATGTAAGCGCTTTCGTCTCCAGCCAGAAAGGCAGCAGCAGCAGCCACATCTTCGGGTGTCCCCAGCACACCCAGCGGTATTTGCTCCTTCAGGGCAAGTTGAACATCTTCCCCCAGGGCATCAGTCATATCGGTGATAATATAACCAGGAGCAACACAGTTGACGGTAATGTTTCGGCTCGCCAGTTCGCGTGCCATGGATTTGGTCAGGCCGATGAGACCCGCCTTGGCAGCACTGTAGTTGGCCTGGCCGCTGTTACCGACACAACCCACCACAGAGGCGATATTGATGATACGGCCCCATTTCTGTTTCATCATGGAGCGCGTCACCGCCTTGCTGCAAAAAAAAGCTCCCTTGAGATTGGTATCCAGCACACTGTCCCAATCATCTTCCTTCATGCGCGCCATCAAACCGTCGCGGGTGATGCCGGCATTATTTACAAGGATATCGATACGGCCGTGCGTATCAAGGATGCTTTTGATCTGCTCCTGTACTGCAGCGGTATCTGCAACATTGAAAGGAGCTAAAAAACCCTGGCCGCCGGCTTCCTGCACCAGCTGCAGGGTTGCATCGGCTGCAGTGGGATTGGACACATAGTTGATGCCAACCGTTACTCCCATCTGGGCCAGCCGCACGCAAATGGCCCGCCCTATGCCGCGGCTTCCACCTGTAACTAGAGCGATCCGTTGGCCAGCCGTCATTTTTTTACCTCACGCAGTTGCCGGATGAGTTCGGGAATAACTTCATACAAATCACCCACCACACCATAGGTGGCTATATTGAAGATCGGAGCGTCCACATCGCGGTTAATAGCCACCACTACCTCAGCGGACTGCATACCCACCGCATGCTGGATCGCTCCAGAAATACCACAGGCAATGTAGAGTTTTGGACTGACTGTTTTTCCGGTTTGGCCAACCTGATGCGGATAGGGAATCCAGCCGGAATATACCGCGGCCCGCGATGCTGCTACCGCCGCGTTGAGTTCAGCTGCCAACTCCCGCAAAAGGACAAAACCCTTTTCCGAAGCAAGGCCGCGCCCACCAGAAACCAAGGCTTCCACTTCCTGAATGTTGACCTGATCCTCATCGCTCTGCACACTCTCAAGTACTTCCACTGCCGAACGAAGCTCTTCAGCCAGCGCTTCAATTCGTAGTATCTGGCCTTTTCGGGCAGGGTCAGGCACGGCCGGTGCCATCACTTTGGGCCGCACTGTAGCCATTTGCGGTCTGGTGTGCGGACACTCAATGGTGGCCATGATATTGCCGCCAAAGGCTGGACGGGTCTGCAAGAGCATGCCGTCTTCCTCACGGATTTCAAGTTTGGTGCAGTCTGCGGTCAACCCTGCGCCAACCAAGGTGGCCACGTAGGGAATCACAGATCGTCCAATCGCTGTTGCTCCGGCCAGAACCACCTCGGGCTTCTGTTCCCGAATGATGCAGGCCAGAATTTGCGCGAAAATATCCTCACGGAACTGAGCCAAGTTTTCGTGCTCCACCAGGGAAACCGTATCTGCTCCACCTGCAATCAGGGAATCGCAGTATCTTTCAATCCCGTGGCCCAGAATGGTCACAGAGAGCGGCACCTTGCGCTGATCAGCCAGTTTTCGGCCAATGCCCAGCAGTTCATAGGTGACCGGCGCAATAACTCCGTGGCGGCACTCCGCAAAAACCATAATGCCACTGAATTCTTGAATGTCTTCCTGTTGTCGTTTTTCCGCCACCTCAATGCGCAGAGCCTCTTCGGGGCAATTTTCTACGCAGGCGCCACAGAGGGTGCAGTTCTCATTCACAACGGCGCAGTCATCCAGCACCGTGATGGCGGCAAAGGCACAGGAGCTTTCGCAAACGGCACAGGCCGTGCATTTTTCACAGTCAATTAGCAGCATGGATCAAGTTAATTTCGATTACAGATACGGACGCAGACTGTCCACCAGCTGGGCGACCTGTTCTTCGACCGTGCCGGTGAAAACTTTTCGATCGCCCCGCGCCTCTGGCGAGAAAACACGAACGACTTGCGTGGGTGAACCGGCCAGGCCGATATTGTGCGGATCAGCTTCGATATCAGCTGCACTCAGCACCGTGCAGGTGGCTTTTTTCGCCTTCATCTTGCCCTTAAGGGAGGCAACCCGCGGCTCATTGATGTCTTTCACCACAGTAAGCAAGGCTGGCAGTGGCAGACGCAAAACATCATAGCCATCATCCATCATCCGCTCAACCTCGATACTATCTGTGCTGACTGATCTCGTCTTCTGCACGCAGGTGGCATAGGGCAACTCCAGGCGGCAGGCCAAACCCGGGCCAACCTGAGCAGTGTCTCCATCAATGGCCTGTTTACCGCACAAAATAAGGCTCGCCGGCGCAAGGGTTTGGATCGCCTTGGCCAGTGTATAGGATGTGGCCCAGGTGTCGGCTCCGGCAAAGGCGCGATCGGAAATAAGCACGCCTTCATCGGCACCGCAGGCAATGGCTTCCCGCAACATGCTTTCCGCCTGGGGTGGTCCCATGGTGAGCACGGTAACTTTACCACCCAGCTGCTCCTTGATAGCCACCGCCTCTTCCAGAGCATGACGGTCGTAGGGGTTCATGATGGACTCGACCCCTTCCCTGGAAAGTGTATTGGTCCTGGGGTCCAGCCGGACGTCTTTGGCATCCGGCACCTGTTTGACGCAAACTATGATATGCATGATGTATCAGGAATATTCCTTGTTCAGCTCCTGGCCGATAACATTGCGCTGAATCTGGTTGGTGCCTTCGTAAATCTGCAGAATTTTGGCGTCGCGCATCATCTTTTCCACTGGATATTCCTTCATGTAGCCGTAACCGCCCAAAACCTGTACGGCATCGGTGGTTACCTTCATGGCCACGTCCGTAGCAAAAACCTTGCACATGGAAGAAGCCTTGGACATATCTTTGGGATGGTGGTCGATATGGCGCGCAGCTGCATAAACCAGGGCACGGGCAGCCTCGGTCTGCATGGCCATATCTGCCAGCATGTGCTGCACTGCCTGGAAGGAGATGATGGGTTTACCAAACTGAACCCGTTGTTTAGCATAAGTAACCGCTTCGTCAAGGGCTGCCTGGGCAAGGCCGACGCCCAGTGAAGCGATGCCTGGCCGGGACAGGTCAAGCGTTTTCATGACCGTGATAAAACCGGTTCCCCGCCGCCCCACCAGTCTGTCCTTGGGAATACGGCAATCCTTCATGATGAGCTCACGGGTGGCCGAAGAGCGGATGCCCATCTTGTCTTCTTTTTTACCGTAGGAGAAACCGGGATCGCCGTCTTCCACCACAAAGATAGATGCTCCCCTTGCCCCTTTGCTGGGATCAGTGAGCGCTACAATGGTGTAAATTTCCGATTCTCCGCCGTTGGTAATCCACTGTTTAGTGCCGTTCAGCACCCAGCTGTCACCATCTTCAACCGCCGTGGTACGGATACCAGACGCATCACTGCCCGCATTGGCCTCAGTCAGGCCAAAGGCGGCCCAACGGCTGCCAGTGGCGATATCGGGTAAATATTTTTCCTTCTGCTCTTCGCTGCCAGCCAGGATGACCGGAAAAATACCGAGGGCACTGGCCGCATAACTGGTGGCCACACCCACGCAACCCCGGGCAAGCTCCTCCATGGCCAGCACGATTTCATAGCAACCGCCACCAAGTCCGCCATATTCTTCCGGCACAAAAATACCGAACAGATCGGCCTTGGCGATGTCGTGCAGGATTTCACGGGGAAACTCGTTTTTCTCATCCAGTTCCGCCCGTACCGGCAGGATCTTTTCCCTGGTGATTTCCCGGGCGGTCTCAACGATCATCTGCTGGGTTTCGTCAAAAAAATAATCCACTCGGTCCTCTCTGTATGTTACAATGATAACTTACCAACGTAAAAGCAGCGCGCCCCAGGTAAGACCTGCGCCAAAGGTGCACATCAGCACAAGGTCTCCCCGACGGATTCTCCCTTCGCGGCAGGCTTCATCCAGGGCAATGGGAATGCTCGCCGACGAGGTATTGCCATAACGGTTCAGGTTGGTGAAAACCTTATCTTCAGGCACAGCCAGACGTTCCTTAAGATTATTGATTATACGTATATTCGCCTGGTGCGGAATCATAAGGTCGATATCGCTTATGGCCAGCTGATGTTGAGCCAACAGTTCCTTGACTGCTCCCTCCATCAAGCGTACCGCATTTTTGAACAGTTCACTGCCATTCATCTGGATGAATGGTCCTTTCCAGTCTGGCAGCTGCAGGTCTTTATTCATGCTTGGCGCCCCCTCAGTATAGAGCAGACGCCAGAGTTTGCCATCCGAGGAGAGTTTGGCGCCCAAAATGCCGCGGTCACCTCCCCTCTCTCCAGACAACACCGCAGCCCCTGCTCCGTCACCAAACAGAACGCAGGTATTTCTGTCTTGCCAGTTCAGGCGGGTGGAGAGGTTTTCCGCACCAATGACCAGCACCTTCATATCAGGTTGCGCATATATGTATTTGCTGGCCAGATCTATTCCGTAGGTAAAACCGGCACAGGCGGCGCTGATGTCGTAGGCGAAGGCATTAGAGGCTTCCAGCTCTGCTTGCACAAAACAGGCAGTAGACGGCATGGTCATGTGCGGCGACACCGTGGCCAGCACAATCAGATCCAGATCGGCAGGTGTGAGTTGGGCGGCATCCAAAGCTCTGCGTGCAGCCTGCGCTGCCACTTTATGGATATGCTCACCCGGGCCGGCGATACGCCGTTCGCTGATACCTGTTCTGCTGAAAATCCAGGAGTCTGAAGTCTCTACGATCTTTTCAAGATCCGCATTGGTCATAATACGCTCGGGCAGGCATGAGCCTGTACCGAGAATTACTGCTCTCGTCATTGTGTAATACTTTCCTGTTCGACTCTGTATTCGCTTAAATGGCGCACAATCGCGGCATTAACATTATGGCGCGTCATGTCTGCCGCCACGGCAATGGCGTTACGCAAGGCATTGGCATCGGATGAACCATGACAGATGATACCGGTGCCGTTGATACCCAAAAGGGGGGCACCGCCGTATTCCGCATAATCCACCTTTTTCTTGAATTGAGAAAGGGCGCCGCGCATGAGCAGGTAGCCAATTTTTGCCCGCCAGCTCTTTAGGATTTCTTCGCGAATCATTTTCAAGGCCGCATCGGCGAGGCCTTCACTGGTTTTCAGCAAAATATTACCGATAAAGCCATCACAGACGACCACATCCACATCGCCACGGTAAATGTCGCGACCTTCTACATTGCCGATGAAATTGAGTGGGCTCGCCTGCAAAAGCGGATAGGTTTCCTTGACCAGCGCATTACCCTTGCCGGTTTCCTCGCCAATACTGAGCAGGCCCAAGCGTGGTTGCTCGCGCCGCTGCAACAGCCGGGAGCAGGCACAGGCCATGACTGCAAACTGGTACAGATGCTGAGCTCGGCAGTCGACATTGGCGCCGATATCCATGATCATGACCGGCTTCTTCAGGGTTGGGAAAAAGCTGGCAATACCCGGCCTCGATATACCTGGCAGACGGCCCAGCTTTTTAACAGCCGCAGCCATGGTCGCTCCGGAATTGCCGGCTGATACCATGGCATCAGCCTGCCCGGTTTTTATCAGGTCGAAACCGACCACAACCGTAGCATCCTTTTTCTTGCGAATGGCGTCAACCGGCACATCATGCATGGTGATGATCTCGCTGGCCGGATGTACGGACACGCGGGACAGCGCAGTGCTATCACCCCGGGCAAGTTCCCTCAGCCTCGTATTGAGCAGCTCTTCGGGCCCTACCAACACAACACTGAGATCATCAAGACTGCGAACTGCGGCCAAAGCTCCAAGAATCGCTACATCTGGACCGCTGTCGCCCCCCATGGTATCCAGGGCGATTTTCACTGCCGTGCCAACCCGTTACAGTTCTTCTTCAAACTGAATGATCTGCTTCCCCTTGTACATACCGCAACCGCCACAAAGCAGGTGGGGCATTTTGGGCTCGCCGCATGACGGACATAAGCCTACCTGGGGTTTGTTCAGCGCATCGTGCGACCGGCGCATCCTGGTGCGGGACCGTGAATGTCTTCGTTTTGGCAGAGCCATCATATCCTCCGTGGACTGGTGCGTGGTCACGCATTTTATATCTTGTTATGACCATGCATTATACAAATAATCATTTTGCCTTGCCGCCGGTTAGTCTGGCGAGCACCGCAAAAGGTGAATCAACCGTTTTTTGTGCGCAATCGCATGGCGTACTGTTGTTGCGATTGGTTCCGCAATGCGGACAAAGGCCTACACATGCGCCGCTGCACAGCCGTTTTTGCGGCAGGGCCAACAGAAACTGTTGCCGCATCAACTCGTTCAGATCAAGGCAGGGGGCATCAAGCTCAATCGTATCCAAATCTTCCAGACCGATATCCTGATCCTCTTCCTGCAACACTGTCGAAGCTGCTGCCCGCACCGTCGCTGTCAGGCGAAAGGTAGAATTGAGTTCAAACGGAAAGGAAACTAGGCAGCGGTCGCAATCAAGCGTCACAACCCCCTGAAGCAGCCCTGCAACCTCAAGTTTATCCTTTTCAATCAGTCGAACATGGCAGTTAGCCGCAAGCGGAGCCTCCAGCGCGACCGACGCGTCTGCATCACAAGCAGCTATCTTCCAGGAAAAATCACGTCCAAGTGGCGGGATTTCATCAAAATACACAAGCATGATGCCGAATGCGCACATATAAGCGCGCCACTATACAGGATTGTTTAGGAAAAGTCAGGTAAAAAATGAGCCGAAACACCCTGCCTGTTCACAGACAGCAGACCTGTGACCGGAACAGGTAGGGTGCAACAATGATACGAGGTTGTCTTCTATTTTTTGGTGGCTTGCAGTTGTGCTATTTTGTCGTCAATCTGTTTGACCAATCCGTCGAAACCATTTTTCTGCAGTATCGAACGAAGTTGTTCCATGTAGTTGCGTACCAGACTGATGTTTTCCACCACCAGATCGTAGGTCATCCATTCAGAACCTTTCAACTGCGTGATGTAGGAGATGGGAACGGGCCCGTTTTTAAACTGAATGGAGGTGCGTACTTCTGCCCGGTTGCCGCGAATACG
>JAAYIE010000009.1 GCA_012744275.1 Desulfobulbaceae bacterium | reverse complement strand
TGGCATACTTGCAAACTTTTTCAACGGGCTGATAAGGTGAGTCCGGGTTAGGGCGGTATCATAAAACATGCAGGTTAATGCCGGAGTTTGTGCAATGACGACTACAAGGTTCCACCCAAAACCCAAGTTGACTCTGGTGGTCGCTGTCATCGCCACCCTCTCCTGTAACACGCCGCCTGTGCTGGCTGACGATTCTGACGAAAGGGTGGTGGCCACTGGGAAGGCTATGCAGCATGCACACGAGGCCAACCCAGGCCCGGAACACGGGGAGAGCGAGGATGGCGAAGATGCCGTACCCATGTTGGATTCGTCTCGCCGGGAAGTACGCGAGGCAACCGAGTGGGTGGCCCGCGGTGCTGACAGTTGGTTTGGAGATATTCCATTTGAAAACGGCGGCAAGGTGACAAACGGTCGTATCCGCACCCGCGTGGTCTGGCGTGAGCATGACGAAGTGGATTTTAACCTGCGGTTTCGGGTGAGCATGAGGCTGCCCAACCTGCAGGACAAGGTGTATGTACTTGTTGGCAGCGAAAACGAAAGGGATCTGGTCAGGGACAGGTCCGATACCATCATGGATCAGCGGCGCCTTTTGCAGGAGAGCAAGCGTGATGATGAAACCTTTTTTACCGGTATTGGGCTACGTTTACTCGACGATATCAGTGTAAGTGTTGGGCTGCGGGATCTGCATAAACCCTACGTGAAACTGCGCTACCGCTACGAGTGGCAGGTGAGCGAGAGTAACCAAATTTCGTTTCGGGAAACCGGTTTCTGGGCACTGGACGACGGCTTTGGTGCCACCACCACGCTGGACTTTATCCACACCTTTTCCCCTGTTTTGAGGGCACGCTGGCACAATTCCGGTACGATTTCCGAAGAAGACGACGGGCTGGACTGGTACACCTCGCTAGGGCTGTATCGTACCTTTGGCGAGCAGAGGCAGCTTTCAGGCGAATTACTGGTCGACGGCGAGACCGGCAAGGACGTTGATATTGATGAGTACGGGGTACTGTTGAAATGGCAGCAGCCGGTCTATCGGGATTGGCTGATCGGAGAAATTACCACCGGCCATTACTGGGAACGGGAAAGTATCGAGCATGAGCGGGAAGGCAAGTGGGCCGTGGGTCTGGGGTTGCAGATGCACTTTTAACCGTCTCCTTTACTCCCTTGCCGGCAGGAATTCAGACAGCACACCCGGGCAGTACATTTCACCACATTTTTCACAACTAACTGAAGGTTTGACATGATAACCTTGCTTGACTACGGCGCAGGTAATGTGCGTTCGGTGATTAATGCCATAGAACGCCTTGGTGAACAGGTGCGCCTGGTTACTGTCCCTGGCGATATTAACCAGGCCGAGCGCCTGGTTTTTCCCGGGGTGGGCAATTATGGCGCGCTCATGCGTACCCTGCGGGAAAAGGGCTTGCGCGAGCCTCTGATTCGTTATTTGCGTTCGGGCAAGCCATTTTTTGGTATTTGTATCGCCCTGCAGGCCCTGTACGAAGCCAGTGAAGAAGCCCCGGATGAGCCTGGCCTGGGCATCTATCCTGGTATGGTACGACGCTTTGCCGACGACCTGGCTGTTCCTCATATTGGCTGGAATGGTGTGAAAGCGCGTAAGCCCTCCCCGCTTTTTGCCGGGATGCGGGGTGATGAAAAATTTTATTTTGTTCACTCCTACCAGGTCACCGCTGTGGAAGGGCAGGAAGTGCTCGCCACTACGGATTATGGCACTGAATTCGTCAGCGCCATTGAAGATGATGCCTTGGCGGCCACTCAATTTCATCCGGAAAAAAGTGGGGAGGCCGGGTTGAAACTGTTGGAAAACTTCCTGGCTGGCAGCCGTGGGGCGATCAAACCTGTGCATTGCCCCCAGAAAACGGCGCTGGCCAAGCGGGTGATTGCCTGCCTGGATGTGCGTGCCAACGACCAGGGAGATCTGGTGGTGACTAAAGGGGACCAGTACGAGGTGCGCGAAAAGAAAGCGTCGGGTGCGGTGCGTAACTTGGGCAAACCCGTGGCTCTGGCTGCGGATTATTACCAGCAGGGTGCAGATGAAATCGCCTTTCTTAATATCACCGGTTACCGCGATTTTCCCTTAAACGATCTGCCCATGTTGCAGGTGCTGGAGGAGAGCTCAAAACAGGTTTTTGTACCACTGACCATAGGAGGTGGCATTCGCGATTTTACCGATCGAAACGGCGTGTTTACCTCTGCGCTTGAGGTTGCGGCCCGTTACTTCCGGGCCGGTGCCGACAAGGTATCCATCGGCTCAGACGCGGTTTTGATTGTGGAGCAGTACCTGCAAGACGGCAAGGCAAACGGTATGTCTGCCATTGAGCAGATTGCCAGGGTGTACGGCAATCAGGCGGTGGTGATCTCCGTTGATCCCAGGCGGGTCTATGTGCGCAGTCCACAGGATGCGCCCCGCAAGACTGTTCAGGTGATCGCCACTGCCGAGCCCGGGCCCGATGGCGAGGCGTACTGCTGGTACCAGTGCACCATTCGCGGTGGCCGCGAAGGTCGCGAGGTGGATGCGATTACCCTGGCGCAGGTTTGCGAGCAGTTGGGTGCGGGGGAAATATTGCTGAACTGCATAGACCGCGATGGCACCAATAAGGGCTTTGATCTGGAACTCATCCAGGCGGTGCGGGAGGCCGTACATATTCCGGTGATTGCCTCAAGTGGGGCGGGCAGTGCCGCGCATTTTCTTGAGGTGTTCACCAAAACCAGGGTGGAAGCAGCCCTGGCTGCCGGCATCTTCCATCGTCGCGAGGTGCCGATAGAGGAGGTCAAAAAGACACTGCAGGGCAAGGTGGAAGTGCGATCCCCATACTCGCAAAGCTAGGATTGTAGAGCCAGGCTTAGGTTTAGAGTTGGGTACGGAGCGCTTCTCGCCCAGATTGCTGTTATAGCTGCACACATGTATAGTGCATGTGTGCATGCCGATTCCAGCATAAAAGATGCTGTTAAGGAGGCAAGGGAAATGCGACGCAGGCTGTGCTTGCAGCCGCCGTTTTGGAGCGTTTTCTTGAGGCGACACCAGAAGTGCCTAGATTGTAGGCATGGGTGAACTTGGCAGACTTGGAACAAGGAGGCCTTGTGCAAACTGACTCGCATGTTGAACAGACCCATCTTTCTGCAAATACCTCTGCAAACCGGATCGTTATTTTTGGAGCCTCCGGCGATCTGACCAGGCGTAAACTCATCCCTGCGCTATATCATCTTTTTAACCATGGTATGTTGCCCGATAATTTCTCCATTATCGGTGTGGGCCGCACAGAACTCTCGAACGATTCCTTCAGACAACATCTGCAGCAAAGCCTGCCTGCAGAACCCAGGGACCAAGCAACTGTTTCCAGCTTTTGCCACCACGTTTTCTACCTGACGGCAAACCCCAGTGAGGCCGCACAACTCGCGCCCCTGGCCGCAGGACATGCGCAACAAGACAGCAAGTATCCCGGCGGCAATACCCTGTACTATCTTGCTACGCCACCCGCTCTCTACGCCCCTATTGCCCAATCTCTCTTTAGCCTTGGTTTGAACCGGCAGGAAAATAACTGGAGCAGGCTGGTTGTGGAGAAACCCTTTGGCCACAATCTGGCTTCAGCAAGACAGCTTGACCGGGAACTGCACGCCTGTTTCAACGAAAAACAGATATATCGCATTGATCATTATCTGGGTAAAGAGACCGTACAAAACCTTTTGGTGCTCCGCTTTGCCAACACCATTTTTGAGCCGCTGTGGAACTGCAGCATGGTGGATTTTATTGAAATCACAGCGGCAGAGTCTCTAGGCGTGGAGAAACGGGGCGCCTTTTACGAGCGCACCGGGGCGGTACGGGATATGCTGCAAAATCACCTTTTGCAGGTGTTGGCCATGGTGGCCATGGAGCAGCCCGCTACCATCAGCGCCGATGTCCTGCGTGATCAGGCAGTCCAGATCATGCGCTTGTTTCGTCCGCTTACGGATGAGGACGTACGGAACCACCTGATTTTGGGTCAGTACCTTGCTTCGAATGTGCGGGGCGAGAACCTGGTCGCCTATCGTGAAGAGTCTGGAGTATCAGCTGAATCCCGCACGGAAACCTACGTTGCCCTGAAAATGTATATCGATTCCGCGCGCTGGCAGGGTGTACCCATCTACCTGCGCACGGGCAAACGCCTGCCTACCAGGGCAACGGAAGTGGTGCTGCACTTTAAAAAGACCCTGCACCCATCCTTTACCGGAGTCGCACCCGCTAACAAGCTGATTATCCGCATCCAGCCCGACGAGGGCATCCTGGTTTCCTTTGGTTTAAAACGCCCTGGCAGTGGCTTTCAGGTGCAGGATGTGGCCATGGATTTTCATTACAGTGACCTCAGCGGTGCAGTCATGCCAGATGCCTACGAACGCCTGCTGCTCGATGCCCTTAATGGCGACAGCACCCTTTTTGCCCGCAGCGACGAGGTGGAGACCTGCTGGTCGTTCATTCAGCCGATTCTGGATTATTTGCAAGACCCGGCCCATACCCTGTACGGCTATGCTGCGGGTACCTGGGGCCCGCAGGAGGCAGATCAACTGCTGGCAACGGACGGTCATGCTTGGCGCTTCCCCTGTAAAAATCTCACCAGTACACAGTACTGCGAACTATAGGTGGCTGAAACCATGCGTACATACCGTATTTTTTCCGGGCCGGAGGAAGCAGCAGCTGTTTTGGCCGGGGAGTTGCAAACCCTGAGCCTGGTAGAAAAACGAAGCCATGTGGTGCTTTCCGGGGGCAGCACCCCGCGCCTCTGGTTCGCTCTTATGGCTCAACCGCCCTTTGCCGGTGCGATCAACTGGCAGAACCTCCATTTCTGGTGGGGGGATGAACGCTGTGTGGCAGCAGCTGATGTGGAGAGCAACTATGGCCAGGCCGAGCAGCTCCTTTTTCGCCATGTGCCGATTCCTGCCGCCAATGTTCACCGGATTCGCGGCGAAAACGAACCGGAAGCTGAAGCCCTGCGGCTGGCCGACGAAATAAAGGATGTGGTGCCCCTGCAGCAGGGCAGGCCAGTGTTTGACTGGATTTTGCTCGGCATGGGCACAGACGGACATACGGCATCGCTTTTCCCCGGGCAGACCAATTTTGATGAAAAGCGCCTGGCTGTAGTAGCAAGCCATCCACAAACCGGGCAAAAGCGCATCAGTTTAAGCGCTCCTCAGCTTGCCAGCTGTCGTCGGCTTAGCTTCCTGGTTTTGGGTGCAGACAAGGCGGTGCGAGTTGGCGAAATATTCTCCCAGCCCGATAAAGAGCTGCCCTATCCGGCCGCACGTATCAGTTCCTCTTTTGGTCAAACCGAATGGTTTCTGGACAGGCCTGCTGCCCGTCTGTTGAATGATATGGAGCCCTGAGCCAGGGAGGGAGCACGTCAACACAGGGCAGGGTATCCATGGGGCAGTGTTGCAGAGCCCTCCAAACCAAGGGCTGGCCATTACCTAAAAATGCTGCATCTGCGCAGCCACAGCTTCAATGCGTTCGCGTTCTTCCTCTAAAAGGTCTGTTTTGCCACAGCGCTTCAACGCCATGGTTGATCGCTGGCGGGCAGCTTGTCGGAAGGTAACATCTCCCTGCTGATACAGGGCAAGCAAGACCTTCTGCAGCCGCAGCATTACGGAAAAATCCCCTGCACCGTAGTGGGTGATACCGGAGAAGGCGTCTTCAAACAGGTCGTCGCTGTTCAACGGCGGCAAAAATACGTGTGTATATTTTGGCTCAGGCATCTTTTCCAGATGTCTGCGAGCCCAAATGGCCAAAACCTGCTCCTGCATGGTTAGCACCTGGATAGCCGTGCCTGGATCGTTGACGCCGGGAGAAAGTGCCTTCATGCCGATCTCCGCCAGCACCACTAGGCCATAGCGCGGGTCTTGTTCGTGGGTGCGGAAGGGTTCCACAATGAAGCTCTGCCGCAGGCGGCTGTTGATTTGTTCATCGGGCAATACATCCACACTGAGCAAGGTACTGCCTGCGAAGGTCCATGAACCCGGCGCAACGGCCAGAAAGATGGGGCTGTCCATTTCCTGGGCGCTGGACTCAAGGGTGGCCATATCTATGGCGGCAATATAGCCGGAGCGATTGGCCTTAACCTCATAGCGGCCTTTAACTGTGCCATCTGCTGCCCGGCCACCGAGCAACGGACTGTGGTAACGACTTTCCATGGCCTGTTTTGCGGTAGCGGTAATCAGGACGATGGATTCCTCAACCCGGCCGAGCCTGGGCAACATGTAGATCCACTTGAGGAAGATGGTGACCAGCCAACCCACCACCATCAGGGTGACTACGAAAAGCACCAGTATACCACTGTCGTCGTATAAACCAGCACCTATACCGATGATTCCGGCCAAGCTGAAAAGAAAACCACCGACAAAGGTGCCCAAGGCGTTCTGGGCGCTGCTGTCCTGGCGCAGGAGCGTGGTAATGCGGGGGGTAGTGCTGCTGGTGGCCGCGTTATAGCTGGAGATCAGGGCGGAAAGAGAAAAAATGGCTATGGTCAGCAGGCTGGAAGCCAGAATGGTCAGTATCTGGCCAACCGACTGCGCGCCCATCTTCCAGGCTACATCCGCTGGCACAAAAGGGGCCAGCAACGGTGCGACCAGGGCGCTGGTCACGCCCAGCATGGCGATAAAGGTAACCCGCACCCAGAGGTGGCGTATCCATTTCTTGAGTGCCCAGCGCAGGCGTGCCAGCATAGATTCCTCTTGGGTGCAGATGTTTTGAGTGGGACTGCCGCTTTATAAACCCTTTCTCTCAAAAAAATAAAACATGAGCAGGGTTACAAGCCAAAAAGCAACGGCCACCAGCCAATGGGATACTCCTAAGGCCTCGGGCAGCGAGATCTTGCCGAAATCCTTCCAGGTCATAAGCGTACTGCTCAGCCACGGATACAATTCGGCATAGATGGCTGCACCAGCCACCATGCCGGCTATGGCAAAGAGCGCATGCCAGCGTCCTTCGCCAAGCGCACCGATCGACGTTCCGGGGCAGAAGCCCATCAGGGCCCAGCCGGCTCCGAACAGTGCTCCGCCCACTACTACCGCGCCCACGTTCATGGTTTTGTGGCTATAGGTGAACACACCTATATCATTCAGGAAAAGAACGCCAATCATGCCCACCAAAATGGCGGACATCATGAATTTGAGGATGGTCATATCCTGCAAGAGCATGGCGCCGACCTGCTTGTCGAAGCGCAGTACCCGGGCCTTTTGCAGGAAAAAACCGAAGAGGATGCCGGTGACCAGGCCGAGGATCTGTTCGGTGCTCATGGCCGCCTCCTGTAGATGAGGTTGGCTACGACTATGCCCAAGCCAAAGAAGCAGGCCATGGCCACAAAGGAACTCACGGAAAGTTGCATCAGGCCGCTTAGCCCATGGCCGCTGGGGCAGCCGTCGGCCAGACGTGCTCCGATCATGGCAACAATGCCACCGCAAAAGGCGGCAAGCGCCCGTTTACCCACCGAAGGGCCGAAATATTTCTGCCACAGGGGCGGTACTGCCTCAAGTTTGAAGCTGCGGTCGCTGATGGAGGCAAGAAAGGCCCCCGGCAAAATGCCCAGTACCAACATGAACTGCCAGTCCACCTTGATTTTGGTTTTGGTGAAGTAGGTATTGCCGGCCACATGGCCTGGAACAACTCCTTCCTCAACCATGCCTGCGGCGCGGACAAAGGTGGTTGACGCGCCCAGGTAGTTGGTTTTTCCCATGTAGGTGGTAGTGGCCCATGCCGAGACAATGGCGAGCAGCCCCACTAGAGCTCCGGCCAGATAGGGGTTCCAGCCGTCTTGTTTTTTTTGACCCAGATACATGTTTCCTCCTTTTTGTATGAAGATGGTGGTATGTCAGTGCCAGATCAAAGCTTTTGCCTGGTAGGCAAGGAAAATGCCAACGCAGACAGGGTGTTGATGTGGAGCAGAGACGAGTATAGCTTGCCATACCATGCCCTGTCAGGAAAGTACTTCCTGCTCCTGTGGGAAGACAGCTTGCAGTCGCGGTGATATTCCGCTCTTTTTAACTGGCGACAGAGCAAGCACTGATGTAGAGTATTATTATTCGTGTAAATACCATGGGTGCTGGCCTGTACGAGCAGTCATGCCCCTTTTTCTTTGAGACCGATACCGTCGAAGAGGATCCCCATGAAAAAACTGCATTACGAAGACTTAGGGCTGGTGAATACCAAGGCTATGTTTGCCCAGGCTTTAAAGGAACAATTCGCGGTGCCTGCCTACAATTTTAACAATATGGAGCAGTTGCAGGCCATTGTTACGGGGTGCGCACGCAGTGCCTCGCCACTGATTTTGCAGGTATCTGGCAGCGCCCGCAAGTACATCGGTACTTCCTTTTTACCGCATATGGCCAAGGCTGCAGTGGAGCTGGCCACAGAACTGGGCAGACCCTTGCCCATTGCCCTGCACCTCGATCATGGCGGTTCAGTCGATCTGGCCAAGGAATGCATTGATTCCGGTTTTTCCTCGGTAATGATCGATGCCTCGCACGAATCCTTCCAGGAAAATATTCGCATCACCAAAGAAGTGGTTGCCTATGCCCGTGAACACGATGTCACGGTCGAGGCAGAATTGGGTGTCTTGGCAGGCATTGAGGATGAGGTAAGCGCCGAGCACTCCACCTATACCCGGCCGCAGGAAGTAGAAGAATTTCTAGGCGCAACCGGAGTTGACAGCCTGGCCATCTCGATTGGCACCTCGCATGGAGCCTACAAGTTTAAGCTTAAACCAGGTGAAGAGCCGCCACCACTGCGCTTCGATATCCTGGAGGAAATCGAACGCCTGGTACCCGGGTTCCCCATTGTACTCCACGGTGCCTCCTCGGTGTTGCCCGAGTATGTAGATATGATTAACCAGTATGGCGGCAAAATGGAGAACACTGCGGGTATCCCGGAGGAACAACTGCGGCGGGCGGCTGCCTCGGCGGTCTGCAAGGTGAATATCGACAGTGATGGCCGTCTGGCCATGACCGCGATTATCCGTAAGGTCTTTGCTGAAAAACCGGGCGAGTTTGACCCGAGAAAGTATCTAGGCCCGGCCCGTGAAGCCCTGATCGAGCTGATCATGCACAAAAACAGCGAAGTGCTGGGTAGCGCCGGTAGAGTCCGTTAATCTCAATTTCTGGTTCCAGAGCAAAGAAGCGGTCAAAAATCAAGGAGAATGCGCCGCAAACATACACAGCTATGTTTCGACGCATTTTCTGAAGGCCAACTCGAAGAGCGCCTTGATATGGAATTAGAAGCATACCCATAAGCGTCTGCTTTCCTGTGCCTACGGCAGGGAGGAGCGGGTGCAGTTCTTTTGCCCGCCGGCTCGGCTGGTGGGCCTTTCTGCACGAAGGAAGGAATGGACAGGAACATGAATCTGGTTTGGCTGGACATGGAAATGACCGGCCTGACCCCAACGGATAACGTTATCCTGGAAGTGGCGACCATTGTTACCGATAACGAGCTCAACGAGCTTGCCCAGGGGCCGGTTATTGCCATCCATCAGCCCGAAGAGGTGCTGGCCGCTATGGATGACTGGTGCCAGCATCAGCACGGTGGCTCTGGCTTGCTTGAGCGAGTACGGCAGAGCTGCTATACCTGCCGGCAGGCGGAGCTCGAAACCCTGGAATTCATGAAAAAATGGGTTGGCCCGCGGGTGTCACCGCTCTGTGGCAACACTGTCTGGCACGACCGTCGTTTTCTGGCCCGCTTTATGCCCGAGCTGGAACGTTACTTTCACTACCGCAACATTGATGTCAGCACCCTGAAAGAGCTTGCCTACCGCTGGCAGCCACAGCTCAAACGCTTCGAAAAAGGCGGTAAACACCTGGCTCTGGCAGATATTCGGGAATCCATCGCCGAGCTGCGGTACTATAAGGAGTATTTCCTTTTTTCCCGATGTGCTTAGGTCTATCGCCTGCAATTGAACCAGTGCTCTGATCACCTGGGCCGGATACGGAACCACGTATAAAAAACCTCGCTGCCAGCGGTTTTCACTGGCAGCGAGGTTTTTTGTTGGTTTGAGGATTAGCAGCCGCTCTGTGCGATGGAGGTTTATTCCTGGTTCACATCAAAGCCCTCTAAAGTGTCGGTGTAGAAAAAATGCTCTTCGGAGTACCTTTATGTACGCCTGTGTCACATTTTCTCGCTTCCTTGATATCTCTTGTATGTGAAGCAGATATCAGTTCCGTTCCACCTTTACCCCCCAAATTTCCTCGGCATACTGGGTAATAGTGCGGTCGCTGGAAAACTTGCCGATGCGAGCCACATTGAGGATGGATTTTTTTGTCCAGGTGGCTTTATCGGTAAACAGTTCGCCCACCATATCCTGGCACTTGAGATAGGATTCCAGATCCAAGAGGAGCAGGTACGGATCGTGCTCGCTCATCAGGTCCTGCACCAGTGGCTGGAACAGCCCCTTGTCGCCGTTACTGAAGGTGCCGCCGGCAATGGCATCGATAATTGCCCGCACCGCCGGGTTCTTTTCGTAAATCTGAATGGGTTTGCGGGATTTGAAGCGTTTTTCGTAGTCTACTTCTTCTGCGGTCATACCGAAGATGAAGATATTGTCTTCGCCGACTTCCTGGCGAATCTCCACATTGGCTCCGTCCAGGGTGCCGATGGTGAGCGCACCGTTCAGGGCAAATTTCATGTTGCCGGTGCCTGAGGCTTCGGTGCCTGCGGTGGAAATCTGCTCGGAGAGATCTGCCGCCGGGATGATCCGTTCCGCCAGGGAGACACCATAGTTGGGAATAAAAACCACCTTAAGACGCTTGCCCACGCGTGGATCCTTGTTGACCACCGCGGCCACCGAATTGATCAGTTTGATGATCAGCTTGGCACGGTGGTAGGAGGGTGCAGCCTTGCCGGCAAAAATGATGGTGCGCGGGGTGCGTTCCTCCTCCGGATAGGTGATGATCTGCTGGTACAGGTAAATAACGTGCAGTACGTTGAGCAGCTGTCGCTTGTACTGGTGGATGCGCTTGATGTGGATGTCGAACATGGAATCCGGATCCACCTCCAGGCCATTACAATCCTTTTTGATAATTTTGGCCAGCGCCATCTTGTTGATGCGCTTGGCTTCCCGCCAGCGTTCATGAAAATCAAGGTCGTCGGCGAACTGCTCCAGGTCGCGCAGTCGGTCTAGATTGGTGATCCAGTCTGTGCCAATTTTCTCTCCAATCAGGTCGGCCAGGTCAGGGTTACAGCAGAGCAGCCAGCGCCGGGGAGTGATGCCATTGGTTTTTGAGTTGAAGCGCTCAGGATACATCTCAAAAAAGTTACGGAAGAGGTTTTCCTTGAGCAGTTCGGTGTGCAGCGCAGCTACGCCATTCACCGAATGGCTGCCAACAATGGCCAGGTTGGCCATGCGGATTTTGCGCACCGGCCCCTCTTCGATGAGTGACATTTCCTGAATACGGCGCAGGTTGCCTGGATAACGCTCCGCCACCTCTAAAAGGAAACGACGATTGATCTCGTAGATAATTTCCAGATGCCTGGGCAGCATGGCGCCGAACATGTCCACTGTCCATGTTTCCAGGGCCTCGGGCATGAGGGTGTGGTTGGTGTAGGCAAAGGTTTTTACGCACACATCCCAGGCCAGCTCCCAGCCCTGACCTTCGATGTCGAGCAGCAGGCGCATGAGCTCCGGTATAGCAATGGCTGGGTGGGTATCATTGAGTTGAATGGCCACCTGGTTGGGAAAGTCCGCAAAGCCTGTATTGGTTTTGCGGAAACGCCGCATCACATCCTGCAGGGTGGCAGCTACAAAAAAATACTGCTGCCGCAGCCGCAGCAGCTGCCCTTCGGCAATATCGTCGCTGGGATACAGCACCTTGGAGATAGTCTCTGATTTTACCTTGCTTTCCACCGCGCTTACGTAGTCGCCGGCATTAAAGGTTTGCAGGTCCATCTCGCGCGAGGCCTTGGCCCGCCACAGACGCATGTTGATGACATGGTCGTTCTGGTAGCCCGGAACCAGCAGGTCGCAGGCCATGGCCATAACAATGCTGGTGTCTACCCAGCGGGAGCGGTAACGACCTTCCTTGTCAATATAGCTCTGCACCCGGCCACCGTACTTCACCGGATACATGAAGTGGGTGCGTTCGTAGAGCCAGGGCGATCCTAAACGCAGCCAGCTGTCCGGGGTTTCAAGCTGGTAGCCATCAACAATGCGCTGGTGAAAAATACCGTAATCGTACAGAATACCGTAGCCGTAGGCCGGAATCTTCAGGGTAGCGATGGAGTCGAGGAAACAGGCTGCCAGCCTGCCCAGGCCACCGTTGCCAAGTGCGGCATCTTCTTCGCATTCCTGCAAGTCCTCAAGCTCTGCACCGATTTCCTTCAGGGCCTGGAGCAGTTTGTCCTGCATGCCCAGGTTGATAACCGCATTGGAAAGAGAGCGGCCCACCAGAAACTCCAAAGACATGTAGTACACCCGCTTTTTTGCTTCGGCGTAATAGTTTTTCTGCGACTTGATCCACTTGTACATAAGCGCGTCGCGCAGGGTGTAGGCCAAGGCACGGTAGGTGTCTTCATTGCCGGCCCGATCCGGATCGCGGCCCTGAAAGCTCATGAGGTGGTGGCGAATGGTATCGCGCAGCCGGTCGGCGCTGATACCCTTAAAAATCATGTCGTAGCCACCATTACCGGTACCTGTAATTTCGCCGGTTTTTGCCTTGACGCTTGTTTTTATTTCTTTCTTGGTCGAGGTGCTTTTGATCACTCGGGCCATAAGATTCTCCTAAATATATGCGCAATGAATGTTTCCGACAGAAAGGTACTCAGTGTACAGTACCGGCATGGCTTGGGCCAAGCGGAATTGAAGCGCCATGGCTATGCAGTGAATGAACTGGCCAACCCGGCTTGACGATGGCAGGGAGCATCCCCACAATTTCAGGATAGTTACGATAACTTCAGTTGCAGATTGTAGCATATATGTCCTGAAAGGCAAGCACGGGCAGGGCGGGGATACAGAGATCAGGTTGACAGGCAGGGAAAGAGTAAAAATTTAAGGCATGGGGAGGCGGCGATGCATGAAGCAACTTTATATACGGCAGAAGAACAGGGACTGCGCTGCAACCTTTGCAGCCATCAGTGTTTGATTGCACCTGGTCGCCGTGGTCTCTGTGCGGTGCGGGAGAACCGGGATGGTATACTGTATTCACTGGTCTATGGTCAGGTAGCGGCCGAGGCGGTGGATCCGGTTGAAAAGAAGCCACTCTACCATTTTTTACCGGGCAGCCATACCTGGTCGATTGCCACCCGTGGCTGCAACTTCCGCTGCAGGCATTGCCAGAATTACAGCCTTTCGCAGGTGGGGGCCAGGGAAAGCCCGGTTGGCAGGCAGCGCAGCCCGGCAGAAGTGGTGGCCATGGCTCGCACCGCAGGTTGTGAAAGTATCAGTTATACCTATTCCGAACCCACCATCTTCTTTGAATTCGCAGAGGATTGCGGCCTGCTTGCCCGGCAGCAGGGGCTGAAGAACATCTTTGTCAGTAACGGCTATCTGAGCGCTGTTGCGGCTGAACGCGCCGCAACCTGGCTTGATGCAGCCAATATCGACATCAAGGCTTTCAGTGAAAAATTTTATCGGGAAATCTGTGGCGCAAAACTTGCGCCAGTGCTGGAAACCGTGCAGCACCTGCACAGCTTGGGTGTGTGGCTGGAAATCACCACCCTCATCATTCCGGGCCTGAACGACAGCGAGGCAGAACTACGTAGCCTGGCTGAATTTATTGCCGGTATATCAATAGACATTCCCTGGCACCTCAGCGCCTTTTATCCCACCTACAAACTCACGGATGCACCCCGCACTCCGCCGCAGACCCTGCTAATGGCCCGGGAAATCGGCCAAGATGCTGGTCTTCACTATGTGTACCTGGGCAATGTAGCGCTGACCGGGGCAGGGGATACGTCTTGCCCGGGTTGTGGCAAGGCTGTGATAAAGCGAGATGGCCGGGGAGGTTTTCAATTGGAGCGTAAAAATTATGCAGCAGGAAAATGCAGAGGCTGCGGCTATGCTCTGGCTGGCTGTTGGTCCTGAAGCGAGGGGCGCAGATGCGTTCCCCTGAACATGGAGACGATGTACAAAGCTTCTTTCTGCAAGTTTTACAGGAAAATAAACGGATTGTTCCCGCGCTCCAACGCGGGAACATACGCCGTGGCATCACTGGGGCTGCTTTTTGACTGTCTGCACATCCACCAGCTTGGAAGTTGTGTAGACTCGACCATCCTGGCCAATAAAAAACTGGCCGCCATACGGGTCCTCCGGGATGGCGGTAATAATGCCCTGCTCTACCAGCTGTTCCAGCCTGGTTGGCGCAACACCAAAGCGCTCTTTGAAGGCAGCCACCTTTTCCTGCAAAAAAGCGATCCTTTTCAGGGCATCAACGCGTTTTTCGTAGCGCTTGCGCAGCTCTGGGTTAGTGGTTTGTTTGGTCAGGTCTTCCAGGAAAAGCGCGCCTGCCAAGGGGTTGCCGGCATAGAGTTCGCTGCGCGCCGCCAGGGTAGGAAAGTATTTAGGCGCCCCCGGCTTTTCCGCGGCCAGCCGGATGTAATGGGCTGCCTTAGCCGGATCTTTGAGGGCATAGGCGTTAAAAAACCAGAGGAAAAAATAAGGTTGGTGGTCTTCTGGACGGGCTATGGCTGCCTTTTCCAACAATGCTAAGGTTTCCGGCAGTAGCTCCGGGGCATCCCAGGGGAAGGTTGTTGTGGCAAGAAGGTATGGATCCCAGAAACGTTCATCCAGGGCAGTCACCTGGCGGATGGCCTGAAAGGCAAGCCGCCATTCCTGGAGGGTGGGGTTCTCTTTGCGCTCTAGCTTCTCGCCAAGGTAGACCATGCTTTTGAACATAAGGAAATCCGAGGCTGGGCCACTGAACTCAAAGCTGAGCAGCTTGACCAACTCATCGGGCAGGCCCACTAAACTGCTGATCTGTTCATCCGCCCGATCAAGATGGGCAAGAAAAACCCGCTGCCCCGCAGCAATGGACACAGACAGCAGCAGGAGCAGACTGAAGAGAAGCGCGCCGCTCCTGTTCAAGGCAGGTCCCGACGGCTGAAAAAGAGCACGGCCAGCACCAGCAGCGCCGCGGTGTAGCTTACGCCATACACCAGGGCAAACAATAGCTCGCCAGGCGCCATGGCCAGGCCGTATGCGGCCTGGTGCTGGAAGTCAAAGGCTGCCAGATTAGGAAAAACATACAAACTCGCCTCTGCCACGAAACGCACCAGGGGCGAAAAGGAAAGCTGGTACTGCTGCAGGGACAGGAAGCGCACCACGGTTTCCACGCTCTGGCCGATCATATAGCTGAACAGGGTGAGCAGGGTGGCGAGGAAGGTGCTGGTGGTGAGCGTGCTCCACAGCATAGCCACCGCTATCAGCACCAAGACTCCCAGAGCCTTCATACTAATAGCAATAAGGATGCTGCCTATGGAGAGGCTTTTTAGAAAGTGCGGGTCAAAAAGAAGGGAAGCACCCCATACCGTTCCCAGGGTGGCCATGGTGAGGATAACCATAATGGTGCAGGCCAAGAGCGCCAGGCCGGTGAATTTACCAAAGATATAGACACCCTTGTCAATTGGCTGCGCCAGGATGGTAAAGATGGTTTTCTGGTCAATATCGCCTGCCACCAGGTTAATGGCCACAAAAAACGGGACCAGCAGGCCGCCCAGGCTCACTGCCGCCAGACAGAGATCCAGGATAATTTTCAGGATATCGCGCATGAACCAGCCGCTGAACATAAGGGCAAAGAGCATGAGCAGTACTGCGCACACCAGTGCACCGTACAAAATACGCTGGCGCAGGCTTTCCTTGTAGGTGAAAAGTGCTACCTGCCACAGACTATGCAGCATGGCTGCCTCCCTGCACGGTGCGTAAAAAAAGCTGTTCCAGCGGGGTGGCATTACTGCCCGGCTGCTGCAACTGTTGTGGCTGCTGTTCCAGCTTAGCCGGGGTGGTTTGGGCAGCCAGCCTGCCCTGGTGCATGATGGCGATGCGCGAGCAGATACGCTCCACATCGGTCAAAATATGCGAGCAGAAGAGGATGGTCTTGCCTTGGCTGTGGCAGGTGCGGATAATGTCCAGCACCATTTGGCGGCCCAGCGGGTCGAGCCCGCTCATGGGTTCATCCAGAATCAGAATTTCTGGATCTGTGAACAGGGCATAGCAGCCCGTTGAAAAAGTTTGCAAGTATGCCATAATGGCATTTTCCCTAAGGAGGACGCCATGAGTCTTGGCCGGAGCAAGGAGCAGCAGCGCAGTATGTGGCTGGCGTATGATCAGATA
>JAAYIE010000120.1 GCA_012744275.1 Desulfobulbaceae bacterium | reverse complement strand
TACTGCGCCTGCTGCAACTCAATCTCTTTGTCAGAAGAGATTTGATCGGACTTTTCAAGCCGCCACGACCTCAACTCCTTGTCTCTCCACAGCTTTTGCTATGGAAAAATCTGTGAGACAGCACTGAGTTTTTATGTTGTCTGGCCATTGTCAGGGTGTCAGCGACAACATATGCAAGTCTCCGCCTGTTGTAAGACAGAGGCGAATGTATTAATTCTCCATTATTCGTAACATCCAGGCTCCTGCAAATACAAAATTTATGCAGGAGCTGGCACATCGAAAACAAGGAGGTGAACAGAAAAACATGCAGGTTTGGAAGGGGAAGCTTTTCCAAACATCGTAGTATCAGGCGCGTGAATTGAAAGATTAAAAACTTACAATGTACGTATTACGAGAGGTAACATGACCACGCTGTGTGAAGAAAAAGTGACGGATGCATTGGCCACATTTGTGGAAGAGTGGAAGAACAAACCTGGCAACCTGATAATGGTTTTACATAAGGCCCAGGAAGAGTATGGCTATATACCTAGGGGCATTGCTACAGAACTCTCCAAAATGCTGGCAGTGCCTTTGGCTCAAATTTATGGGGTAATCACCTTTTACCATTTTTTTAAGCTGGAAAAGCCCGGCAAACACACCCTCCAGGTCTGTACGGGTACGGCTTGTTACCTTAAGGGCGGCGCAGATTTGCTTGAAGGTCTGGAAAAGAACCTGAATGTTGCTGTGAACCAAACCACTGCCGATGGCGAATTTTCCCTGGAAGCGGTGCGCTGCGTTGGCTGCTGTGGCCTGGCTCCGGTTATGGTGAGCGGTGGCGAGGTGTTTGGCAAGCTGACCAAAAAAGAGCTACCCGCTGCCCTGGAAAAAATCAGAGGGTAAAGGGGCATGCATTTCCGCCTCTGCGACTATGCTCTTGATCTGGTGCAGAACGCAGTGGAAGCCGGGGCTGGCCTGGTTGTCCTGAAACTGGTTGAAGATAGAACCAGCTTTATTCTGGGCATTGAGGACAATGGCTGCGGCATGGACGAAGCCACCAGGGCCAAAGCCCTTGATCCCTTTTATACAGATGGCGTGAAGCATGCGACCAGAAAGGTGGGCCTGGGGCTGCCTTTTGTGAAACAGGCTTTGGATGCCACTGACGGCAGCTTTTTGCTGGATTCAAAAAAAGGCAGGGGCACCATTCTCCATTGCTGTTTTGACCTGGCCCATGTGGATACCCCGCCCATTGGCGATGTCGCCACCCTTGTTCTGCAGTGCATGCTGCTGCCAGGGGTGTTCGAACTTCAGGTGCTCCGCAGCAGGACTACAGAGCAGGGCAGCAGCCAGTACGAGCTGTCGCGCCGCATTCTGCAGGAAACCCTGGGGGATTTTTGTCGGGGTGAATCCCTTAGTATGCTCAGACGCTTTATCAGATCCCAGGAAGATGACCTTAAATAAGGAGACAATCATGGCTAAAATGACGTTGGATGAGCTGCGCAAACTCCGCGAGCAGAGCAAAAGTAACATCAACAGACGCGATACCAGCGAAAACGATATCCAAATTATTGTGGGTACAGGCACCTGTGGAATTGCCGCAGGCTCCAAAAATGTACTCAATGCCTTTATTGACGCTGTTGAGGCACAGAAGCTGGAGCATATAACCATCCGGCAAACGGGGTGCATGGGGCTTTGTTATGTGGAACCTACTGTAGAGGTCAGGGTGCCAGGTATGCCAGATACCATTTATGGCAAGGTTGATGCCGCGGTTGCCGAAAAAATTGTGTCAGAGCATATCCTGGGGAAAAAGCTGGTTGAAGGTCACATTTTTGACCGGCCTGCCCCTGATATCATGAAGAATTAAGCGAGGAGACCATGGCTATAAAAAACTATATTCTTGTGTGTGGCGGTACGGCCTGTGAATCCATAAAAAGTGATGCCATATACCAGAACCTGCTGGAAGAGGCGGCAGCACAGGGTGTGGCTCAAGATGTGCAGATCGTCAAGACTGGCTGTTTTGGTTTTTGCGAAAAAGGCCCCATAGTTAAGGTGCTTCCTGATGAAAACTTCTATGTGCAGGTTAACCCTGGGGATGCCAGGGAAATAATCGCAGAAAACATCATCAAGGGCCGGGTTGTCCAGCGGCTGGCCTACAAGGAAGAAGGGAAAAAGGAAGCTGCTGCCGATGAGATAGGTTTTTACCAGAAGCAGTACCGTATTGTACTGCGTAACTGTGGTCTGATCGATCCGGAAAACATTGAGGAATACATTGCCAGAGATGGCTATCTGGCCCTGGAAAAGGCTCTTTTTGAAATGAACCCGGATACGATAATAGAAGAGCTGAAAACAGCCAGGCTGCGCGGCCGCGGCGGGGCAGGCTTCCCGGTATGGATGAAATGGAAAACCACCAGGGAGGCGGAAAGCGATACCAGGTACATTATCTGTAATGCTGATGAGGGCGACCCCGGCGCATATATGGATCGTTCCACCCTGGAAGGCGACCCCCACTCCATTCTGGAAGCCATGACCATTGCCGGCTACACTGTGGGCGCGCACCTGGGCATTATCTATATCCGTGCAGAATATCCCCTGGCCATTAAAAGGCTTGAAACTGCCATGGCCCAGGCAAAAAGTATGGGGCTTTTGGGCCAAGATATCCTTGGCAGCGGCTTTGATTTTGACATTGAAATACGCTTGGGAGCCGGTGCCTTTGTCTGCGGCGAAGAAACCGCCCTTATCGCTTCGGTGGAGGGCAAGCGCGGCATGCCCACGCCCAAACCACCCTTTCCAGCAGTGGCTGGCCTGTGGGGCAAGCCCACTGTTATCAACAACGTGGAAACGTGGGCCAATATTCCAGTCATCCTTACCAAGGGTGGCGAGTGGTTCAGCAGTATTGGCACGGCAGATTCTTCGGGCACCAAGGTTTTTGCCCTTACTGGAAAAATCAACAACTCCGGCCTGGTTGAAGTGCCCATGGGTATTACGCTTAGGGAAATCGTCTTTGATATAGGTGGTGGCATCAAGGATAGCAAGCAGTTTAAGGCAGTGCAAACCGGCGGCCCCTCCGGCGGGGTCATCACCAGCGAATTCTTGGACACCCCCATTGATTTTGGCTCACTTATTGCCGTTGGCTCCATGATGGGTTCTGGCGGTATGATTGTGATGGATGAGGACGACTGTATTGTTGATGTGGCCAAGTTCTACATGGAATTTTGCGTAGATGAAAGCTGCGGCAAATGCTCTCCCTGCCGGATTGGCACCAAAAAACTCCATGGCATTTTGGACAAGGTCACCAAGGGGAAAGGCACTCTCGCTGATTTGGAAAGTATGCAAAAAATTGGCACGGCTATGAAAAAGGCCGCTCTCTGCGGCCTTGGCCAAACTGCACCCAACCCCATTCTTTCCACCATGAAGTATTTTGAGAAGGAATACCTTGAGCATATCAACCTGGGTACCTGCCGGGCCGGCAAATGCAAGGAGCTGGTGCAATACCTGATTAATCCTGAAAAATGCACCGGCTGCACCATCTGTGCCAGAAAGTGCCCCTCCCAGTGCATTGCCGGGACGAAAAAAAAGCCGCATGTCATCGACCAGGCCCTTTGCATTAAATGTGGCGACTGTCTGAGTAATTGCAAGTTCGGCGCCATTTCTACGTACTAGGAGGTGAAAACATATGCCTGCAAATATTGAAGTCAAAATCAACGGCAACGCTGTACAAGTTGGCCGGGACAGCACAATCCTTGAGGCTGCAAGGCTTGCCAACATCAACATACCCACCCTCTGTGCCCATCCGGATTTGACGCCTTGGGCGGCCTGTGGTTTGTGTGTGGTTAAAGTGGAGGGTTCACCCAAGCAGGTACGCGCCTGTGCAACTACGGTTGTTGCAGGGCAGAACTATATTACCCACGATCCTGAACTGCAGGAAACCAGAAGGACAGTGCTGGAGCTTATTTTATCCAACCATCCCAGCGAATGTCTTAAGTGCGCCAGAAACACCACCTGCGAGCTGCAGCAGCTGGCTGCTGATTTCGGTATTCGGGAAGTGCCCTTTACCTATAATGTCAAGCGCCTGCCCGTGGATGATTCTACCCCTTCCATTATTTTGGACCCCAGCAAGTGCGTCAGCTGTGGTCGTTGTGCCCTGGTGTGCCAGCAGTTGCAGGGTGTGTGGGCACTTGAATTTTTGAACCGGGGGGATGATACTAGAATTGCTCCGGCCGGCGGTGTTCTGCTTAATGAAAGCCCCTGTATCAAATGCGGCCAATGCTCTGCTCACTGCCCGGTGGGCGCTATTTACGAAAAGGATGAAACAGCAAAACTGCTTGCTGCCATACGGGATGAAAACCTCCATGTGGTTGTGCAGATTGCTCCGTCAGTGCGGGCCGCCCTGGGTGAAATGTTTGACCTGCCCGCCGGCACTCTGGTTACCAGAAAAATATACGCTGCCCTAAGAAAGCTGGGCTGCGACACTGTTTTTGATACCAATTTTTCTGCTGACCTCACCATTATGGAGGAAGGCTCTGAACTAGTGGCACGGCTCAGCAAGGGCACAGGTGTACTGCCCCAGATTACCTCCTGCTGCCCTGCCTGGACAGACTACATGGAAAAATACTACTCAGATATGATTCCGCATTTTTCCACCGCCAAGTCTCCCATGATGATGCAGGGCGCAATCACTAAAACCTACTATGCTGAGCAAATTAATAAAAAGGCCGAAGAGATTTATTCCGTGGCAATTATGCCCTGTACGGCCAAGAAGTACGAAATCACGAGAAGTGATGACATGTGCGCCTCGGGCTGTCAGGATGTGGATCTGGTGCTGACCACGCGGGAACTGGGGCGTCTGATCAAGTCCATGGGCATTGATTTTGTCTCCCTGGATGAGGAATCTGCCGACAGCCCCATTGGCAAGTATTCGGGCGCGGCCACCATCTTCGGCAATACCGGTGGGGTTATGGAGGCAGCAGTACGTACTGCCTACAAGCTGGTAACCGGGGAGGAATTGGCAAATGTACAGGTGGATGCGGTGCGCGGTATGGATGGGGTGCGCACTGGCTCTGTGGACTTTAAGGGTACAGAGATCAAGGTAGCGGTGGCCCACGGCATGGTCAATGTGGGGTCAATCATGGATGAGGTGAGGGCCGCGCGGGACAAGGGCGAGGAACCACCCTATCACTTTATTGAGGTTATGGCCTGCCGCGGCGGCTGCATTGCCGGTGGAGGCCAGCCCTACAATACTGATGATGCTGTCCGGGCCAAGAGGATAGCAGCCATCTACACTGATGATGAAATTTCCGAGGTGCGCTGCTCGCACCAGAACCCTGAAATTATTGAGATATACGAAAAATTCCTTGAAAAACCCTTGAGCGACAGGGCGCATAAGCTGCTGCACACCAAGTATCAGCCCAGACCGCTATACGTGAAATAGGCGCTGATTACGCTGTACAAATCCCCCTTGGCATCGCATGTCGGGGGGATTTGTTGTACCGATACCCTTATCCACTCCTCGCAAAAGCGACAACGGTTCTGTTGCGAGGAGAAAAGACTGCAGAGTTCCTACTGCAATATGCTAATTTTGCGTTGGATTTAAAATGTTGCAGAAATATTGCAGTATGGGACGAAAAAATAATTCTTAATAGGCTGCTACAGAGTCTGCACCCGCCGCCCCCCTTGCCGGGCCAGTGCCTTTCTAACTTCAGAAAACGAAAGTTCCTGCATGTAGAAAACAGAATAATGAACACCAATCTGTTCCGGAAAATGCGCATCAGAACTGGAAATTAAGGAGATATGCGGAGGCAAGCAATAGGCCTGTCTGATGGCAGTGGTCCTTGCTTTTCCGAAAAATTCCAGGGCTGTGCAGGACAAGTCTGGAGGCAGAAAACCCAGTTGGGCCATGATGCCATTGGCCGGTCGGTTGATATGGGCCGGAATAAACAAGCCGTTGAGGCTGACCACTTTGCGCTGTACAGCGCTAATACCTTGGCGCAGGGCAGCCGGCAGCCAGTAGGGGATGATCTCCACCACGTTTTCTTCCCTGTCCACCACCGGCTGATCACCTAGTTGTCCGTCTGGATCGGGAATCTGGACAATGTGCTCCTCCAGGTACTGCTGAAAGGCCTGTAGTTGCCCGGATTGTTCAAAAAAGGCCAGGCAGTGCACCTCTTCAGCAGTGGTTACCTCTGCCCCGGTCAGTGTCAGTAGGCCCACCTCTGCCGCCATCTCCTGCACAACCGTGGCGTTTCTAGTCGAATTATGGTCGACAATGCCTATCAGGCTCAGCCCCTGCCTCCTGGCCTGTTCTATGATAGTGGCCGGCGACATGCTCAGATCTGCACAGGGAGAAAGGGCGGTGTGGATGTGCAAGTCAGCTTTATAGCGTTGTAAGTGCTGCATTTTCTGTGTGACGCCCTCCTTCCCGACGAGTAAAAAGGTCGCTGAAGTTGCACTGTTCGTCAAACACGCATGCTGTACTTTTGCAGCCTTAATCTGTTTTCAGTAGCATGTACAGCCTGCCGGCACAGGCAAAGCTCTCCATATCGGTTCCCAAAAGGGGAATGCCTTCCCTGTTGCTGTGCGCGATGCTGTCTTCTTCCGGTTCTCTGCTTTGCACTAAAATCACTGCCGCCACCTCTTTTAAAGAGGCAATGGCCAGCACGTTCTGATGGGTTTGCAGGGTAATCCAGGCCGCACCTTCAGGCGCATTGCCCATAACATCGCTTAGCAGGTCTGATACATAGCCATCTGTTATCTCTCTGCCCAGCCCGGCCTGCCCGGCAAAAATCCTGAGCTGTAACTGTTCCACCAAATCACTGACCTTCATTGTTTCTCCCACAGTTGTCTTTGTGCACAGATTCCTGCCTGCTCAGTATATTGGATACAAGCCATGGGCAAACAGAACTCCGCTGGCTCGAAACAGGGAAAAGGGACTTTCCAAAATCACGAGGCCAATTTTATCCGCCATATCAATCATTTCCGGTGAGGTTTTTTTGCCGCGGGCAAGCAGGACAGCTGCCACGTCAGCTATTTCTGCGGTGCGGATCAGTTGCACATTGGCCAGGCCAGAAATCAGCAGCAATTGATCCGTATCCAGGGTGAGGACATCACTCATCAAATCAGAGCTGTAGGCCACCGATATTTCACCGACATCCATGTTGTGTCCGGCAACAATCCGTGCATTGGTCAGTTGGATGATCTCGTTGAGTCTCATGGCATACTTGTGGCGTTAAAAGAGTTAGCGTTCAGATTAGCGGATACAAAATAACATCACTGGAAAAGGCAGGCTTTCTATTCATCCTTTTTTCGGCTTTCTTTGGATAAAAGCGGCGGCATCCACGAACCTAGCTCTGCCAGTCCCTCGGTAAGAATGATGATCTCTTCGCGCAGAATAAAGATGCAGTCATTTTTTTTAGCAGTACCCGCAACAATATCCTCTGCCAAAGCGGCACAAGTGGGCGCACCGCAGGAACTGCAATCAAGTCCCGGCAATTCTTCAGTATATTGTTGGATGCGCGCCATTTTTTCTGCGGCGGTATGAACGTCGGCATCCAGTGTCAAGCCCTGTACTGGGGGAATTTCACTTTCCATCATGATGAGTTGCTGTCGTAACGGCGTTTTACCTCTTTCTCGAGCTTCCCTGTTTATCTTGCCTGCCTTCCGGATGATACGAGCCTTGCAGATATACGGATTTTCTACAGTGAGCGCCCCGCCTACGCATCCACCCGGGCAGGCCATAACCTCGATAAAATCCGCATAGGTGGTTTTGCCGTTTTCCAGCTCTTCCAGAAAATTGATCACATTGACAATGCCATCCACAGCTACGGTGCCGGCCCATTCAGTGGCCTGACTTTCGCCTTCGCTTCTGGCCCAGTTCACCCCCTTGATGGATGCCCGGCCTAACGGCTCCACCTCACTCAGGTTGGCAGCTGCGTTTTGCAGCGGCAAGAAAATTTCGCTGATGCTGATCACCCCGTCAACAGCAGAGCTTTGTGCGCCTATAGGATTTTTGACTGCAGTAATTTTTGCTGGGCAGGGACTGATAAAAAAAACCCCGATATTTTTTTTGTCCGGATAGAGCTCCTGCTTCACAATGCGAGCGGCCACCTCCATGGGCGCTTCCAGCCGAACAATCTGCTCCAGCAGAGAGGGAAAGCGTCGCTGAATCAGCCGTATTATCGCCGGACAGGAAGATGATATCCATGGCAGAGGATCTGTTTTTTCCTTCAGCATCTCTTTGAGCTTGGCTGTGACGATGTCGGCGGCCTCGGCAGCCTCAAAAATAGCATCAAAACCCAGTTTTTTAAGGGCGGTCAGTATCCGGTCTATCGAGTATTTATCGCCCAACTGACCGTAGAGGGTTGGCGCAGGGATGGCCACGGTGAAGTCATAGCGCTGTATATCGGTCAGGGCATCAGACTGGGCCCTTTTGGCATGATGCGGGCATACCCGAATGCATTCGCCGCAGTCAATACAACGTTCATCAAGAATACAGGCTTTGCCTTGGCGCACCCGTATGGCTTCTGTCGGGCAATGGCCGATGCAATTAGTGCAGCCTACACATTTATTCCTTTCAAGGATGACAGAATGCTTTATGTTGTTCACAGGGCGATCCTTATGGTGACTTTTGTGCCCTTGCCGGGTGTGGAATCAATCTTCAACTCACTGACGTTCTTTTGGATATTGGGCAGCCCCAGCCCGGCGCCGAAACCCATTTCCCGAACCTTGTGCGATGCAGTAGAATATCCCACCTGCATGGCCTGTTCTATATCAGCAATGCCGGGGCCATGATCTTCAAACATAATTTTTATATGATCATCCTCAATCACCACTTGAGCAGTGCCACCGCCGCCGTGAATAATTGTATTGATTTCGGCCTCGTACATGGCAATAGCCGTGCGTTTTATGATTGGGGGGGCAATACCCAGCAGCTTGAGTACTTTCTTGAAATTACTGGATGCCTGCCCATAAGATAGGGAGTTGTCGGCATCAATAATGTATTTTTTGGTAAAAAGCGCCATGGACGGAACCCAAGGTACCTGAATCTAGATATCGATGGGCAGTTGCGTGAACAAAACAAGGCATTGACGATGAAGTCGTGTGCCACACTATTTACAGGTAGCGTACCCAGTTTTGCGCGCAGACGCAATCCTGCCGTCCCTGTCGAAACGAAATGCTTTCCAGAGAAACCAGCGTCTGCCTATAGTGCTTCAAAGGCTCTATACACAACAGGAACGAGCGTAGTATGTCGTCTCCCTACACTCATGCACAGATAGTTGAAATCCTGCAAGCGCCGCAGGCGGAATGGCTTAAGCAAAAAGCAGAGCAGGCATGCATCCGGGAAAAGGGTAAGGGGATCTTTCTCCGGGGTATTATCGAATTTTCCAGTTATTGTACCTGCAACTGCCTGTATTGCGGTCTGCGGTGCGCCAACAGGCAGGCCGGGCGCTATCGCCTGCAACCGCAAGACATTCTGCAACAGGCCCTGGCCATTGCCGCAACCGGCATAGGCACAGTGGTTTTGCAATCCGGAGAAGATCCCGACTACCCGGCGGAAGATATAGCCCACCTTGTGCAGGCAATAAAAGACAGGGCCGATATTGCCGTGGTTTTGAGCCTGGGCGAGCGGGAACCCTGGGAGTATGCTTTATGGCGTTCGGCCGGCGCAGATCGTTATTTAATCAGGCACGAAACTGCAGATGCTGATTTGTTTGCACAGCTCCATCCTGGGAAAAGTTTGCAACAACGACTAGATGCGCAAAGGGTCCTCAAGTCTCTGGGCTCTGAACTCGGTACAGGCTTTATTGTCGGCCTGCCTGGCCAAACAGCAGCCACTCTGGCCGCAGATGTCTTACTGGTTCGGGAAATGGGAGCAGACATGTGCGGCATCGGCCCTTTTGTGCCCCAAGCCCAAACGCCCCTTGCAGGCCTACCTGCTGGTAATATTGAACTGACTCTGCGATTGATTGCCTTGCTGCGACTCACCTGCCCGAACATCAATCTGCCGGCCACCACTGCCCTGGCCACCCTGGAGCCTGAGCACGGACAAAAACTGGCCCTGCAGGCTGGGGCCAATGTTATCATGCCAAATTTCACACCAGAAGAGGCTGGCGGGCAGTATGCTATTTATGACCATAAATTTGCCGTTGATCTGGAGTTGGCCATTGAGACGGCCAGTCAGGCAGGACGGTATATTCTTTGGGATGGAGCCCTGAAAAATGATTGAAACACCAAAGGGACTACGCCTGCACATTGGCTTGTACGGTAGGCGCAATGTGGGCAAGTCTTCATTACTGAATGCCCTGGTCGGGCAGCAGGTGTCTATTGTTTCGCAACACCCCGGTACCACAACCGACCCTGTGGAAAAGGTGCAGGAACTGGCACCCATTGGTCCGGTGGTCTTTATCGACACCGCCGGCATTGATGACGAAGACAGCCTGGGCCGCTTGCGCAAGGAGCGATCCCTGCAGGCTCTTGATCGTACGGACATCGCTCTGCTGGTGGTCGAAGGCCATGTGTGGGGGGATTATGAAGAACAGCTTGTGGCACTTTTTGCCGAACGAAAAATTCCTTTTGCCGTGGTGTTCAACAAGACGGACCTTGCCATGCCTTCTGCGGCCACGGTAGCAGGCTTGCACAAGGCCGGTACCCGCACGGTGTATGTCTCAGCACTGCAGAGCCAGGGGATAGAGGCCATAAAAATCGCCCTGGCAGAGCTTGCACCTGAAGACCGATTTGCACAGCCGCGCTTGCTGGGCGATTTGCTTGCCGCTGGCGATCTGGTAGTTCTGGTGGTGCCGATTGACCTCGGTGCGCCGAAAGGTCGCCTCATTTTGCCGCAAGTACAGGCCATACGTGATATTTTAGACAGCAATGCCTCCTGCCTGGTGGTTAAAGAGAGTGAGTATGCTGGTATCCTGAATGGGCAAACGCGTAGGCCCAAGCTGGTAGTTTGCGACTCGCAAGTTGTGCGGACAATAGCCCAGCAAACCCCGGCAGATATCAAGCTTACGACTTTTTCGATCCTTATGGCCCGTTTCAAAGGAGATTTGGACAAATTTGCCCGAGGGGTGGCTGCCATCGAAACCCTGCGTCCCCATGATCAGGTGTTGATTGCCGAATCCTGCTCCCATCACCCCCTGGCCGATGACATAGGCCGAGTGAAAATACCAGGCTGGTTGCGACAGTACGCAAGCAAAGACCTGCACATCGACAATCTTGCCGGCCGTGAGTTTCCTGAAGATCTTTCACTTTACAAACTGATTATCCATTGCGGTGGCTGCACCGCTAATAGAAAGCAGATGCTTACCAGGCTGTATAGAGCAGAACAGCAACAGGTGGCCATGACCAACTACGGCCTGGCCATATCGTATATGCAGGGTGTCTTGCCGAGGGTGCTGGACCCTTTTCCAACCGCCCGGGCCGCTTATCTGGCCGCTGTGCAGGGATAACACTTGGTAATAGATGCATTTACATTTAGTTCTTGACAATATGGGAAGTTTGAGGTCATCTGGAAAACATTCAGGTGCCCAATAAGGGCATAAAAGGGAACCCCGTGTAACTCGGGGACGGGCCCGCCGCTGTAACCGGGGACGACCGCTGCACCACAGTCACTGGCCAATAAAAATATGGCCGGGAAGACGCAGCCACTAGGATGAGCCGGAAGTCAGAAGACCTACCTGAATACTGCATAGCGCTTCCCCGTGGACAAGGGATGCGACCCTTCGAGACGCGGATAAACCAGGGCATCCCCGGATCACTTTGTGTGATTCGGGGATTTTTTTTTGCGGGGCGCTGTGTGCAACTAATTAAACCCATACTGAACACAGTGCAGCCGCATACCCTTGCCATGTCGGTATGTTACGCGGAGGGGTTGTTTGCCGACAGCCTCTCCGCAGGCTCTTGCTGGTAATGGCTCTGGCTTCACCACCCGAATGGTCAACGCATTTTAAGAAGAATTGTAAGGTGCATTATAAGACGGATTTTGTTTCTTTTTGCGTTCCTTGAGTAGCTCCATGCTCTTGGAGCTTGGAGCCAAAGGTTTTATCGTGAAGTTGAAAGGAAGAACTTAAGCAATGCCTTGGAGCTCTGCTGGCTCCAGGCTGGTTGTACCATTATCAGGCTCCGCAAGGATGAAAAGGGAACTCCGTGCAACTCGGAGATGGGCCCGCCGCTGTAACCAGGGACGAAAACCGCATACTGTCACTGACCACATGGTTGGGAAGACGCGGCCGGTAGGATGATCTGGGAGTCAGAAGACCTGCCTGATATATGTCATAACCTTCCCTTTGGACAGGGGAAGGAACCAGAGACGTGGATAAACCAGGGCATCCCCGGATCACTTTTTTGTGATTCGGGGATTTTTTTATTCAACAGCTCTTCAACAGTACAGCAACAGGACAAGGAGGAAAGAGACAGACAAGAGTATTTAAAAAAACGGTGCCACTTGGCTGCGGACCTGGTGGTGAAAAGGGAAAACGGTGCAAATCCGTTGCGGTCCGGCCGCTGTAACCGGGGACAGACACTGCCCAAGGCCACTGATGGGTCTCATCGGGAAGGCGCAGTGGAGGGTGATCCGGAAGCCAGAAGACCTGCCGTTTTGTTGATCAGCTCAGACGGCCGTTGTTTCCGTTGTTGATCTTGATAAAAATTTTTGCCGCAACAGGACGGCGAAGGGATTGCGCCGGTTCCTGGCCAGTTTTCGGCCAGACAAAACAGGTGCCACATCAAACACAGGAGGTAGCAATGGGAGCAACACTGGACATCCTTAAAGATTTTTCCCCGGTATCCCACGCCGAATGGCTGGAAAAGGTGGAGAAAGACCTCAAGGGCAAACCCTTTGACAAGGCTCTAATCAAAAAGACCTACGAAGGCATTGATATTCAGCCCATGTATTTCCAGCATGACCTGGAGGGCCTGGCCTATGTGGACACCCAGCCTGGGGAACCGCCGTATCTACGAGGCTGCAGCGCATCCGGCTCTGTAGTCAATCCTTGGCGGGTAGCCCAGGAAATCACCATAGCTGATCCGGAAGAATTTAACCGGGCAGCGGCTTTTGATCTGGGGCGGGGGCAAACATGCCTCAATATTGTGCTGGATGAGGCTGGGAAAAACGGGCTTGATCCGGAGACCGCCGAATCCACTCAAACCGGTAATGGCGGGCTTTCCCTGGCCAGCCTTGGCGATGCGCGCATCGCCTTCAAGAATATTGATCTGACCGCGCAGGAATGCCGCCTGGCTGCCGGGCCATCCGCCATTGCCGCCATGGCTCTCCTGGTTGCGTACCTCCTTGAGGAAGAGAAAAAAATTGAAGACCTGCATGGCTGTGTTGCGGCCGATCCGCTCGGTACCCTGGCTCGCACCGGTTCCTTGCCGCTTTCCTTGCAAAGTGCCTATGCTCACATGGCGGCCCTGACCCGCTGGGCGGCGGCCAAGGCACCCCGGCTGCGAACAATAGGTATTGATGTCAGTACCTACCAGGAAAGTGGCGGTAATGCCGTGCAGGATATCGCCTACGCGCTGGCCACCGGCGCAGAATATATGCGCGCCATGGGCGCACAGGGTCTGGATGCGGATACCGTGGCAAGTCGCATAGCCTTTGAATTTGCCATTGGCGCGGATTTTTTCATGGAGATTGCCAAATTCCGCGCGGCCCGGCTCTGCTGGTGCCAGGTAGTGGAAGCCTTTGGTGGCAGCGCCGAGGCGGCAGCCATGCACATCCATGCCCGTACCTCTCGCTGGAATAAGACCGTGGTTGATCCCTGGGTCAATATGTTGCGGGTCTCGACCGAGGCCTTTTCCGGCATAGCGGGCGGGGTGGACAGTATGCATGTAGGACCCTTTGATGAAATTTTTCGTGAACCTAACGAGTTTTCCCGCCGCATTGCCCGCAATGTTCACATTGTGCTGCGGGAAGAGGCCCATTTTGACAAGGTGGTCGATCCGGCGGGTGGCTGCTGGTATGTGGAGCAGCTCAGCAGCCAGCTGGCAGACAAGGCTTGGGCCATGTTCCAACAGATTGAAGGCCAAGGCGGTATGTTCAAGGCCTTATCAGCCAAAGGCCCGCAAACCGAGGTGGCTGTGGTTGCCGCCAAACGGGCTAAAAACATTGCTACCCGCACAGACCGTTTTGTCGGTACCAGCATGTACCCGAATTTGCAGGAGCAAAAACAGGTTATTGAACCCTCTGACCATGCCGCTTTTCAGGAGACACGTCGGCACAGCCTGACCAGCTTGAAAAAAGGGCGCAACATAGCCGCCTTCGACTCTGCCTTGGCGGTACTGTGCAAGCATATTGATGGCACGGATGAGGCCCTGATGGAGGCTGCCATTGCTGCTGCGCGCGCTGGAGCCACCCTGGGTGAGATATTTGGCCATGCTGCCACCGGGAGCAAGGAGGCCCCGCAGGTTGAAAAGCTGGCGGTGCATCGCGGGGCAGAATCCTTTGAACGTATCCGCCAGGCCACCGAAGCCTATGCCCAGCAGCATGGTAGCGTACCGAAAATTTTTCTCGCCAACATGGGGCCGATTCCGCAACACAAGGCCAGGGCAGACTTCTCCACCGCCTTTTTCAACGTGGCAGCCCTTGAAACCATGGCAAACACCGGCTTTTCCACCGTGGCCGAAGCCGCCGAAGCAGCCTTGGCCTCTGACGCAAGAGCGATGGTGATCTGCTCCACCGACGCCACCTATCCCGACCTTGTGCCCGAACTCGCCAGCAAGGTAAAGGCTGCTCAACCCGGCATGATGGTGATTTTGGCCGGATACCCGAAGGACCACCTGGAAAATTTTCGCGCAGCAGGAGTAGATGAGTTTCTGCATATGCGAGCCAATGCCCTGGAACTTCTGACCACAGTACAAAAGCACCTGGAGGTGATCGCATGAGAACGCCTGATTTTACTCAAACACCCCTGCAGCCGGGCAGTCGTCCCATGGATTATAAAAAGTGGGCCGCCAGGGTACAGGCCGAAACCGGCATGAGCGCCGAAGACCTTATCTGGCGCACGGTTGAACAGATTGACGTCAAACCGCTGTACACCCGCAAGGACTACGAGGGTTTGCAGCATTTAGGGTACACAGCCGGCATTCCGCCCTATCTGCGCGGCCCCTACAGCACCATGTTTGTCATGCGACCCTGGACAGTGCGCCAGTATGCCGGTTTTTCCACGGCTGAAGAAAGTAACGCTTTCTACCGCCGCAACTTGGCTGCAGGCCAGAAGGGCTTGTCGATCGCCTTTGACCTCGCCACCCACCGGGGCTACGACTCTGACCATGAGCGGGTGGTAGGCGATGTAGGCAAAGCCGGAGTGACAGTGGATTCCATCCTGGATATGAATATCCTCTTTGCTGGCATCCCGCTTGACCAGATGACCGTGTCCATGACCATGAACGGTGCGGTGCTTCCTATTCTTGCCTTCTACATCGTGGCGGCGGAAGAGCAGGGCGTGAAGCAGGAGCAGCTCGGCGGCACCATCCAGAACGATATTCTGAAAGAATACATGGTGCGTAACACCTATATCTACCCGCCCGCGAATTCGATGAAAATAATCTCTGACATCTTCGCCTTTACCGCCCAGAACATGCCGAAATACAACAGTATCAGTATCTCCGGCTACCACATGGAAGAGGCGGGAGCCACTTCGGATATCGAGATGGCCTACACGCTTGCCGATGGCTGGGACTATGCCCGGGCTGGAGTCAACGCGGGCATGGATATCGACACCTTTGCTCCGCGGCTGTCCTTTTTCTGGGCGCAGGGCATGAATTACTTTATGGAGATCGCCAAGATGCGGGCCGCGCGGGTGCTCTGGGCCAAAATCATCAAAACCTTTAACCCGAAAAACGTCAAATCGCTGGCCTTGCGCACCCACAGTCAGACTTCGGGCTGGAGCCTTACCGAGGGCGACCCCTTCAACAATGTCTGTCGCACCTGCATCGAGGCTATGGCCGCAGCCCTTGGCCATACCCAATCCATGCACACCAATTCGCTGGATGAGGCCATTGCCCTGCCCACCGATTTTTCGGCCCGTATTGCCCGCAATACCCAGCTCTACCTGCAGGATGAAACCAATATCCTTAGGCCGGCAGACCCCTGGGCTGGTTCTTTTTATCTGGAGGCCCTCACCGGTGCCATCATGCAGCGCGGCTGGGACCTGATTCAGGAGGTTGAAAACCTGGGCGGCATGGCCAAGGCCATCGAAACCGGTTTGCCTAAAATGCGCATTGAGGAAGCTGCTGCCCGCAGGCAGGCAGGCATTGATTCGGGTAAAGAAAAGATCATCGGCGTCAATACCTACTGCCTGGACAAAGAAGAGGCGCTTGACACCCTGGAAGTGGACAATACCGCAGTGCGGGAAGCCCAGTTGAAACGGCTGGCCAAACTGAAGGCTGAGCGCGATGAAACCGCCTGCCAAAATGCCCTGAACGGGCTGACCAAATGCGCAGAATCGGGTGAGGGCAACCTGCTGGCACTGTCCATAGAGGCGGCCAGGGCCAGGGCTTCGCTTGGCGAAATCAGCTTTGCTCTTGAAAAGGTTTGGGGGCGGCATACCGCCACTATCCGGGCTATTTCGGGCGTGTATAAGGCAGAATTTTCAGAAAAGGAAGAAGTGCAGGAAGTCATCCGAATGGCGAAGGAGTTTGAAGAACTTGAAGGACGGCGGCCGCGCATCATGGTGGCCAAACTCGGGCAGGATGGCCACGATCGCGGAGCTAAGGTGATTTCCACCGCCTTTGCCGATCTGGGGTTTGACGTAGATATCGGCCCGCTTTTCCAGACCCCTGAAGAGGCTGCCCGTCAGGCCGTGGAAAACGATGCTCACATTATCGGTTTTAGTTCGCTTGCTGCTGGTCATAAAACCTTGTTGCCTGCCCTGGTGGAGGAACTGGAGAAATTGGGCCGGCCAGACATCATGTGCGTGATCGGCGGAGTCATCCCGGCACCTGATTACCAGTTTTTGCGTGACAGCGGTGCTGCTGCCATTTTTGGACCGGGCACGGTGATTCCCGTGGCCGCAAAAAAGGTGCTGGAGGAGTTGAAGACTCGTTTGTACCCTGCTGAACAGGTGTAGTCAGGGGCCTCCCTACCCGCTCCTGTACCAGCAGATGCTTGCAGGAGCGGTTCATTTCAGGCCAAGGAGAAGCAATGAACTCCAAAACAAAAAAACCGGAATGGGCACCCGAAGGCGACAGTACCGGCTTTGCCTGCCGGGTTATGGATGGCGTGGAGGCCGGGCATGACGGCATCAGCAGCTATCGGCCTGCGGCGGCAGTGAACAAGGCCCAGTTTGTGCAAAGACCAAGCTTTACCGTGGATGACTACGCCCAGGGCGTGCTGTCCGGCAGCAGAGCCATGCTGGGTCGAGCCATTACCCTGGTGGAAAGTAATGCTGCCCGACATATTGACCAGGCGCAGGAGGTGCTGCAACTCCTCTTGCCCCATACCGGCAAATCCATCCGCGTGGGCATTACCGGGGTTCCTGGCGTGGGGAAAAGTTCGTTTATTGAGGCTTTTGGCTGTTATCTGGTGGAACAGGGACACAGAGTGGCGGTGTTGGCGGTTGACCCCAGCAGCTCCATTTCCGGCGGCAGCATTCTGGGCGACAAAACCAGGATGGAACGGCTCAGTCGAGAAGAACGCTGTTTTATCCGTCCTTCTCCCGCTGGTAAGACTCTGGGTGGCGTGGCCCGAAAAACCAGGGAAACCATGCTGGTCTGCGAGGCCGCTGGTTTTGATGTCATTCTGATTGAAACCGTTGGCGTTGGCCAAAGTGAAACTGCAGTGCGTTCCATGGTGGACTTTTTTCTACTTTTGATGCTTTCCGGCGCAGGCGACGAACTGCAGGGCATCAAAAAGGGTATTATGGAACTGGCCGACGCCCTGGTCATCACCAAGGCAGACGGCAGTAACAAAATTCCGGCCCAAACCGCCCGCAGTGAATACGAACGGGCCATGCATTATCTGCAGCCATCCACCGAAGGCTGGGTCTCCCATGCTTTTACCTGCTCATCCATGACCGGCGAGGGCATTGCGGAAATATGGCGGGTGATTGAAAAATTCCAGGAAATAACCAGTGCTTCCGGCGTGTTCGAACAGCATCGCCGAGACCAGAACGTCAAATGGGTGCATGAGATGATAGACGCCCATCTGCATGACCGCTTTGTCCGTCATGCCGGCGTGCGGCAAATTATCGGCTCTGTGGAACGCGCCGTGGCTGACGGTGTGTTGCCTGCGGTTGCCGCCATGCACCGTTTACTGGAAGCATTTGAAGAAAAAACACTATAACCGTACGGCCATGCCTTGCTGAAGAAGGGCAACAGAGTCCTCTGGCCTGCCCTTCTTCAGCTTTGGTCGTACTATCCTGCAGGAAAACACAGACCATGAAAACCGCCCGTATTACCCTGGAACTCTCCGGCACCACTTTAGAAAAATTACTCTTTCTCTCTCACCACTACCAGCGCTCCCCAGATGATCTCACCCTGGATCTTTTGCACGCCGCTATCCTGCTCAGTACGGAGAATATCGAGCAGGAAGCATTTGGCCAGGGGCAATTGAAGTACCGGAGATTGCATTGATAAACTGATCTAACAGGCTGGCTAAAGTAATTCAGGTAACTCATTATTGGTGGAAAAGAGCGTAGTAACAATTGGTTGTAGAGAAATTTTCGGGCGTGAAACAGCAGCCACCAGTTAGTTTGAGATGTGCTGAATCCGTTTACCGCAGGCCGACTGATGGGAGAGTGGATGACCAGGTGCTCAAAATTTTCTCGCTGGGGATGCTGCTGCAAGAGTCTGGCAGCTGGGATTTCGATGGAAACACAGCCCATGGCCTTGCCATGGGCTAGCATGTATTGAATATGGAGATCTTCTTCAGGGTAGCCACTGGCCTTCGCTTAGTGGATTAGTCCGGGCCAGGATTGAGAGAGCGCTCAAAGTAGAGGGGATGGCGGGTGGGGCAGACATTGGTGAAGCGGCAGGCTATGGGCCGCCAGGGAGGCTGCGCTTGGCCCAACAATATCTTGCGCCAGCAGAAAGCAGGACGGAAACTAAATGGAGGCCGATAATCGTCAGTTTATGCTCCAACTTCTGACTGCCTCCAGGGGCAGAGGCTCGCCGTACCGGCCGACAGCACAGACAAAGGTCAGGAAACGGAACCGTGCATCGGGTTGCAAAGGTGCTGGTGCGGAGACGAATGAAAATGCGACGTGAGCATGCATACAAGCACACCCTGCGAACACACGTCGATACCGTGATACCGCTTTGTTGTGGAAATGGAAAAGGCCGTAATAGGCAGCTTGCTCACTCGGCAGGACTTGTGTTTGTGTGTTCTGTAGCGACGTTTATCGTATTTTGATCTCTCTCTGCACTTGCCCTGAGGCGTTCTATGCGTTTGACTGATGCCAGGATCCGCTCTTCCTTAACCTGCCCTGTGACCAGTAGTTCCTCAATGGCGGCAACACCTTCCTGCAAGGCGTCGGGTTGATCCACCAGATTATTGCCAATCACTAGCATATCCGCCCCGGCAAGCAGGGCCTTTTGCACTGCCTCCTTATAGCTCCAACCCTGGCGGATGGCGCCCATCTGCAGATCATCTGTGCAGACGACTCCCTGAAAACCCAGCTCCTGCCGCAAGAGGCCAGTGAGTATTGGCCGGGACAGGGTTGCGGGCAGGCCGCATGCATCCAGTTGGCGCAGCACCAGGTGTGCAGTCATGATGGCATCCTCAAAGCCTGCAGCAATAAGGCGGCGATAGGGTTCCAGTTCCTGTGGCTGCCAAGTAGCGCTGGCATCGACAAAGCCGTGATGGGTATCGCTGCGAGCGCTGCCATGGCCGGGAAAGTGTTTGAGACAGCAGGCCACCCCCTGGGCGTGGTGGGCCTTAATCCAGGCCAGGGCATGTTGATAGACGTTTTCGGGGTCTGTGCCAAAACTGCGGCCATAACGGCCAATGATGGGGCTGGGAGAAGCATAATCCAGATCAACCACTGGCGCAAAATTCAGGTTAATACCGCATGACTTAAGCATTTTGGCGCAGGAGCTGGCGGCGTTTTTGCTGGCTTCCAGCCCCTGGTTTCCCAGGTCGCGCGCCGCTGGCTGGGCGCAAAAACCGGCTGTTGCCTTTAGGCGGCATACCTTGCCGCCCTCCTGATCAACCGCGATAAGCAGTCCTCCTCCTGCGGCATTCTGTAAATCCGCAGTCAGGCGACGCAGTTGTACGGGAGAGCTGATGTTTTGGATGGAGCCATCGACGTTGCGGTCAAACAGGACCACCCCACCCAAATTTTTATGTTGCAGAGCATGGTGCAGCCAGTGACCGGGCCGCAGTTCCTCGCCGCGAAAGCCGAGTACAAACAGCTGGCCCAAGGGTAGGGTGGTTGAATGCCTATTCCACATCAATGTCCTCTTAGGTGCCGGCGTTGGCTAACTGTCCCTCAAGATACGCTGCATAGGTTTGCGCTGCCTTGCCTCGCTTCTGTGCTGTCATTTCAGATCTGAAGCCGGAAGCTGGCTGGCTCATGCGGCGGTAGAAATGCTGATGGTGAGCGGGATGCAATGGCGTGCAGCCTCCTGCTGCTGGGTGGAACCCAATTTCCAGCCAGTGCTCTCCACTTCTGGCCCAAGCAGTTTGGCGGCATCTGCAGCAAGTCCCTTGATGTTGATGATCGGGTGGCGGCTGAACACCTCTGGTAAACCATGGGTGAGATTGCAGACCAGGCATTTACCCGGTCGCTGGTGTAGGTCCAGATAAAAATGCAGGCTGCGACTGGCTGCATCATAACCGTCATAGCGCAAGCTGATGTCGTAGGCGCCTTCTTCCGCATCACCGAACAGGGCTTCAAAAAAATCGTTGCTCCGCTCCTTGGGTAAGAGTTGGGCGAGGACCTTGTCGTCTGCAAACACGGTATCAGGATTGTTCATGGCGGTGGTATCGTTTTAATGAGTCAATAGGTGAATGTTAGGCTGTTCACTCCAGCCATTGGGTGCTGCGGGGTGTTGCGCTGACCAGCGAAAACAGCAAACTGAATATTCTCCTAACACTACCTGCGGCAGCGCGATGCGTCAACCGGCTTGCCTGCGGGAACAGGCAAAACAGCTCCGGCAGCACCATTGCCAGCAAGGTAGCACTGTGGTAAAAAAGGGCCATGCAAGAAACTACACCAACACACCTGACAAACCCCACAGCAGGCCCGGCAACAGGAGAGACAGCATCCATCCTCATGGACCTGAACCCGGCTCAACTCGCAGCCGTTACCCACGGCAACGGGCCCATCTTGGTGATCGCCGGGGCCGGTAGCGGCAAAACCCGTACTCTGGTGCACCGCATGGCGCACTTGGTTGCCGGTGGTGCAGAGCCAGAATCTATTCTATTACTCACCTTTACCCGCAAGGCCGCGCAAAACATGCTCTGGCGGGCAGCGCAACTTACCGGTGCGTCTTGTCGCAAGGTTATGGGGGGCACCTTCCATGCCACTGCCAATATCCTGCTGCGGCAATATGGCAGCTATATCGGCATCGGGCCACAATTCACTATTATCGACCGGGCCGATTCGGAAGGCATTATCAACTTGATCAAGTCATCCCTGGGCATGGGCGGGGCCAGCAAGCGTTTTCCCTCCAAACGGGTCATTTTTAATCTGATTTCAGGCGCGGTCAACAAGAATGCCAGCCTGGAAGACCTGGTCTTTGCCGGTTATATGCACCTTGCTGAATTCATGGATGATTTCATCACCATTGCCGAAGACTACCGCCAGTTCAAGCTGGATCACGCCCTGATGGATTATGATGATCTGCTCGTCAACTGGCAGCGGCTCCTGCAGGAGTCAGATACTGCCAGAGAAATCCTGTCGCGCCGCTTTCAGCATATTTTGGTGGATGAGTACCAGGATACCAACCATATCCAGGCCGAAATTGTGCGCCTTTTGGCTTATACGCACGACAATGTCATGGTAGTGGGGGATGATGCCCAGTCTATCTATAGTTTCCGCGGCGCTGATTTTGCTAATATCATGCGTTTTGGTGAACAGTTCCCAGGGGCGCGACTGATCAAGCTGGAGCAGAATTACCGCTCCAGCAAGCCTGTCCTCGATTTGAGCAACGATATTATTGCCCATGCCGAGGAAAAATTCGCCAAATCGCTTTTTACCACCAGCACGGGCGGTATCAGACCCCGGTTGCTCATCTGTACCAACGAAGGGGCAGAGGCCCGCTTTGTTGCCGATCAGATTGTACATCTGCAGAGCAAGGGCTTAGCCCTGGACCAGGTTGCCGTCCTGTTTCGCTCCGGTTTTCACTCCTATAAACTCGAAATTGAGCTGGGCGGACGCGGCCTGAATTTTGAAAAACGTGGCGGCCTCAAGCTGACGGAATCAGCCCATATCAAGGATGTACTCTCCTTTTTGCGCGTGACCATCAACCCGCAGGACAATCTCTCCTGGAACCGGATCCTGCTCCAGTTGGACAAGGTGGGGCCCAAAACCGCACAGAAGATCATGCAGCGCCTGGTTCAGACTGAAACTCCCATTGAGGCACTGCAAACCTATCCGGCAGGGGCTGCCTGGAAGGCCCAATTGCGGCAGCTCTGCGCTTGCCTGGCCGCTCTTTTGGAGGAGGGCCGTACTCCCAGCGAACAGTTTGATCTGGTGATGGAATACTATCAGTCTATTTTTGAAAAGATCTACTTTGATGACCACCCCAAGCGCAGCCGTGACCTGGAACAGATTAAGGCCTTAATCGGCGGCTATGGCGATTTGCGCTCCTTTGTGGACGACACCGCCCTGGATCCGCCCGAGGTTGAGACTGCTGCTTCATTGGATGCAACTGGCGGTCAGCGCCTGGTGCTGTCCACCATCCATTCCGCCAAGGGCCTGGAATGGGAGGCGGTGTTTATTATTGGTCTTGCCGAGGGGCGTTTTCCCAATCAGCACGCTGTGCCGGGCGAGCAATGGGAGGAGGAGCGCCGTCTCTTTTATGTGGCTGCCACCAGGGCCAAGGAGCAGCTGTACCTGAGCTACCCGCGCGAGATGAGTGGTGCTGACCGGCGATCGTTTTATGCGGCCATGTCGCCCTTTGTAGCGGAACTCAAGCCAGATCTCTACGATACGACCCAGGCATCCTTTCAGCTTGCAGAAAGAAGCAAGGCACCGCTGTCGTCATCCGCTTTGGCAGCAAACCAGCCGAGCACACCAGGGACAGCGCCGGGTGCAGATGCTGTGCCTGTTGGAGAACTCGTACCAGGTATGCGGGTGGAGCACGCCTTTTTTGGCCAGGGTTTGGTGAGCCGCCTGTCCGGACCGCGGCGGATAGAGGTGTTGTTCGACCGACACGGCAGCAAAATTCTCCATTTGGATTATGCCCGCCTTACCCCACTGAGCTGATTACATGACTGTATGAGTACAGGGCTGTTTCAAGACAACATCCCAGCCATGAGTTACCAGGAAGCCTGCTCCTACCTGGATAGCCTGCAATTTTTCCGTATCAAACTGGGCCTCGATACCATGCGCCTGCTCCTGCAAGAACTTGGAGCACCGCAGCAGCATCTCCGAATCATCCACATTGCCGGCACCAATGGCAAGGGCTCGGTGGGGGCCACACTGGCCACCGTATTGGCCCAGGCAGGTTACCGCACCGGGTTTTATTCTTCGCCCCACCTGGTGGATGTACGGGAAAGGTTTACCATTGGCGGCGCGCTGATCCCTAAGGAGGAATTCAGTGCCCAAATGGGTATGCTCCACCACCTGTTTGAACGTACCGGGCTGCATCCCACCTATTTTGAATGCACTACCCTGCTTGCCCTCAGCTGGTTTTCGGCAAAGAAGCTGGATGTAGCTATTTTGGAAACCGGCTTGGGCGGAAGGCTGGATGCCACCAACGTGGTAAAACCAATGATCTCGGTGATTACCGACATCAGCCGCGACCACGAGCAGTATCTGGGGTCGGATATTGCAAGCATTGCGACCGAGAAGGCAGGTATAATCAAGTCAGGCGTACCGGTGGTCTTTTCCGGTCGCAACGAGGGCAGCGCAGCGGTGATCGCCTCGTTCTGCGAACGCCTGGGGAGCAAACTCTATCTGTTCGGCAGAGACTTTTTTGCCGAAGGCAGAGATAAACTCCTCAACTACACCGGTATTCATGGGCAAAGACAGAGGGATCTGTCACTTGCCCTGGCCGGCAACCACCAGGTCGTGAATGCCAGTCTGGCCTTGGCAGCACTGGAAATCCTGGCTTCCAGCTTTCCAGTAAGCAGCGGCGACATCAGGACAGCTTTGGCTAAGGTGCGCTGGCCCGGACGCATGGAATATCTGCAAGTTACCTGTCAGCACAGTACACGGCACTTTCTCCTGGAGGGTGCGCACAACGAGGCCGGGATACAGGCCCTGTGCACCACCCTGGCGGCCCGCGAAGCAGGCAGGCGCATCATCCTCGTTTGGGGCAACATGACGGACAAGCACATGCACAGCGCCCGCAGCCAACTTTTTACTTGGGCAGAGGCCATTATTCTCACCCAAGCGGAGAACAAACGTTCGGCTTCACCGCAGGACCTGTGGGACAGTCTGGAAATAACAGAGCAGCAGAAGGCCCGATGTATCGTTTCCGTCGAAGAAGCCTTGCAGGCAGCCATGGAGCAGGCTCGAGAACAGGATTTGATCTGCGTGGCCGGCTCGCTCTACCTGGTGGGTCGCGCTAGAAATGTTCTTGTGCCTGAGGCAGAGATTGGCGCATGAACAGGGAGGAGATGCTGCGCTCTCTGCTGGGTGAGCTGGGTGGGTTTGAAGAACCTGATGAAGCTGCAGTCCGGGCAGAGCGCAATAAGGCAAGGCAGTTGCGCAAGACCCGCTGGTGGCAGCAGAAAACTGCCAGCGGTGCATGCTGGTACTGTGGTGAGAAGGTTGGGTATGCCAATCTCACCATGGATCATGTGATCCCGCTGGTGCGGGGCGGCCGCAGCACCAGAGACAATCTGGTGCCTTGCTGCAAGGCCTGCAACAACAAAAAAAAATCATCCCTGCCAGTTGAATGGGATGAATACATGGACGCGCTCAACAAACGTTCTGAATAAAGAGCAAAGCATAAACATGATAACCCGGCGCAGCCAAACTGGCTGCGAAGACCAGCATGCACACCATCCAGGTTGAAGAAAAGGTGCCTTTTTTCCGGGCACTGCCCCTAAGCTTACAGCACCTTTTTGCCATGTTTGGCGCCTCCATTCTGGTGCCCACGCTCTTTAAGATCAACCCGGCAGTGGTGTTGCTCATGAACGGCATTGGCACCCTGATCTACCTCTTCCTCTGTAAGGGCAAGGCTCCTGCCTATCTGGGTTCGAGCTTTGCTTTTCTTTCCCCGGTCTTCGTGGTCTTGGGAGCCAATCAGGCCTTGTGGGGCGCGAACTACTCCCTGGCCCTGGGTGGTTTCATTATCTCTGGCATCGTGTTCATGGCCGTGGCAGCCGTCATCTGGCAGTGTGGCCCCAGATGGATTAACACCGTTTTACCACCCGCAACCATGGGGCCCATTGTTGCCCTTATTGGTCTGGAACTGGCCAAGGTGGCAACCGGTATGGCAGGCTTTGTTCCGGATGCTGCTACTGGCGCCTACGATGGGCGGGCCATCTTTACTGCCATGAGCACCTTGGC
>JAAYIE010000119.1 GCA_012744275.1 Desulfobulbaceae bacterium | reverse complement strand
GCCATGGACTGTGCAGGCAGGCAATGTGGTTATCATGGATGAGGTACAGATCGGCGAGGGAGCGCTGCTCTGCCCTTTTGTCACCCTAACCTCCAATATTCAAATTGGGCGCTATTTCCACGCTAATTTATACAGCTATGTGGAACATGACTGCGTTATTGGCGACTATGTTACCTTTGCCCCAGGTGTGCACTGCAATGGCAACATCGTGATTGAAGATCATGCCTATATCGGCACAGGGGCAATCATAAAACAGGGCGCACCTGGCCGCCCGCTGGTGATTGGCCATCATGCCGTGGTAGGCATGGGAGCTGTAGTCACTAAAGATGTTCCTCCCGAGACAACCGTTATTGGCAACCCGGCCCGGCCCCTGAAAAAGGGTTGAACTGTTTTATTATTCAAATTACCAACAAACCTGATACTTCCATTGAGACTGTTTGTTTGCTTTTGGAGCACACAGTTCTCGGCGCTCAAGCTTGGTTGGTAACTTATTGCTACATCATCAAATTAAGGAGCTTCGCCTGTCTGCCATCCGACGCATATGTGTTGCCATCATGCTGTGTTGCACTGGGCTCCTGCTGGCTGAGGCGGCGTTTTTTAGCTATATTCTTTTGCGGGTGGAACCAGTTCCGGAAAAATCCGGAGCAATTGTGGTCTTTCTTGGTGATGCCCGCAGGATCGAGGCTGGGGTGGATTTACTCAAGAAAGGGAATGCCCCTCAACTCATCCTCAGCCCGACGCCACAGCATGTGGTGCGCCGCCTGCCTGCAGAACTGGCGCAGCAACTGATAAAAGAGGATAAAGCCCGCACAACTTTTGAAAACGCTCTCTATACGAGCAGGCTGGCGCGTTCCCATAACATTCACTCCTTGGTTTTAGTTACCTCAGACTACCACATGCCGCGCTCCTATTTTTTGTTGCAAGCGTTATTGCTCGGGCAGAATACAAGCATATACAGGTATCCAGTGCAGTCTGGACGCACGAACAGCTCAGTTTTTCCGCCCCGTTCAACCCGTGATGCAAAAATTCTCTACAATGAGATGGTTGAACTGTGGGGAAGCCTGGGAGAATGGCTTGCATATAGTATAAAGGGGGATGTTCCTGCAAAAAATGCACCGCCAAACAAATATCTGCGTATGCTGCGCCAGGCTCTGCTTTTTGATGTCTAGTCTATTTAGTTTATTATGTGGTGAACCATGCTGAATACTTCTTTTGCTCCCTGGCCTCATTATACCCAGGAAGAAGCAGACGCTGTGCGTAATGTGTTGCTTTCCAATAAGGTCAACTATTGGACCGGACAGGAATGCCGTCTGTTTGAACAGGAATTTGCTGCCTGGACCAACAGCCAGTATGCCATTGCCCTGACCAACGGCACCGTGGCCCTGGATTTGGCCTTGCGCGGTCTGGACATTGGGCCGGGAGATGAGGTAATTGTAACCCCACGCACCTTTCTTGCCTCGGCCTCAAGCATTGTTAATTGCGGCGCCATACCGGTCTTTGCCGACGTGGACCTGGATTCGCAGAATATTTCTGCTGCATCAATCAGGGCGGTATTGACTCCCCGCACCAGGGCCATTATGTGTGTGCATCTTGCTGGCTGGCCTTGCGCCATGGACGAAATCATGGCTTTGGCCAAGGCGCATGATCTCTATGTAATTGAAGACTGCGCCCAGGCGCATGGTGCGAAATATAAGGGGCGCTCCGTTGGTTCGATCGGTCACGTGGGGGCCTGGTCGTTTTGCCAGGATAAAATCATGACCACAGGCGGGGAGGGCGGCATGGTCACCACCAGTGATCGGGCTTTGTGGGCGCGGATGTGGGCCTATAAAGACCATGGCAAAAGCTGGGAAGCAGTGTACGAACGCGAGCATGCCCCGGGTTTTCGCTGGCTGCACGAGAGCT
>JAAYIE010000118.1 GCA_012744275.1 Desulfobulbaceae bacterium | reverse complement strand
GTACGGCATTGTTGAGGCTGAAGACAGCGAGTTTGATCGCGCTTTCCGGGTGAACCGCATGATTGAGAAACCAGCGCCTGGTACCTCCAGCTCTGACATGGCCATTATTGGCCGTTATTTGCTCATGCCATCCATTTTTGATCTGCTGGAGAAGACCACGCCCGGACATGGCGGTGAAATTCAGCTTACCGATGCCCTGCAGGCCATGGCCAAGCGGCAGGGAATGTTTGCCTATGAATTTGAAGGCAAACGCTACGATGCCGGCGACAAGCTGGGCTATCTGAAGGCAGTGGTTGATTTTGCCCTGACGCACCAGCAGCTGGGCCCTGCATTTCGCGAATACCTCGACTCCCTGAGCAATCAGCCGCCTGAAGAGTGAGCAGCTGGTGGACGCAAAAAACGGCCATCTGTACGAGGTGGCGGTTGATGCGCCCCTGCTCACCTCGCTTACCTATGCCGGGCCCAAGGAATTTTTAAAACCTCTTCCTGTGGGCTCGGTTGTTTTGGCTCCCTTGGGTAAACGGCAGGTGACCGGGTATATCCTGGGGCCTGGCCAGATTCCTGATGTCAGTGAAAATCCAACTTTTAAGCTGCGTCACCTGAGCGACATCCTTAGTTCCGAGTCGTTTTTCCCACCAAACCTGGTTCAGTTTTATCGCTGGATTGCACAGTACTATCACTACCCCCTTGGTGAAGTTATCCGTACCGCTCTGCCCCTTGCGCCTGGCGCCCGCAGTGGCCGGCGCGTAGAGCTGACAGAGCAGGGCCGGCTGCATTTTACTAAGTTGGCCAATACTCATGCAGCTCATACAGAACCAACGCACACAGAACAGCCACCCTGGCTTGCGCAACTGCTTGACAGGGGAGAGATGAGCGCCGCCCTTGTGCGGCAGCTCTGGCGCAATGCGCAAGACCGGCGCATTCTTTTATCGTATGCCAATGATGGCTTGCTCACTATTATTCCCGAGTTGCTGGTTTCCGGGGGCCGTATAAAGACAGAAGAGGTGGTTTGTGCAGAAGACCAGCTGGCGCAGATCCTCGCCCACCACGATAAACTGTCGCCGGAAGCACAGGTGAGCCTGCTTGCTGAACAGGTGCAAGCTCCGCTCAGGAAAAGTGAACAGAAACTGCTTGCACTATTCTGCGCATTTGCTCTTGAAACACATGGTGCCACAGTACCGCGTTCTCGTTTACGACAGGCATATAAAAACTACGGGCCAGCCCTGAAGCTGCTGGTGGCGCGTGGTTTGCTCAGTATCAGCCATCAGCAGGTTTTCCGGGATCCTTTTGTGGGCCAGGAGCTTCAACCTGCGCCCTCACACCGTTTGACCGAGGCACAGCATGATGCGCTGGCTCCTATAATTTCGGCCATGACCAGGCGTATCTACGCCCCTTTTCTCCTTTTTGGGGTTACTGGCAGCGGCAAGACAGAAATCTACCTGCAGGCCCTTGCCAGAGCATTGGGGCAGGGGCAGAGCGCTTTGCTGCTGGTGCCGGAAATAGCCCTGGCCGCGCAGTTGGAAACGGATGTGCGTGCCCGCTTTGGCGAGCAGGTGGCGGTTTTGCACAGTGGCATGGCTGATGGCGAGCGGGTTGATCAGTGGCAACGGGTTGTGCATGGGCAGGCCCGCATTGTTCTTGGAGCGCGCTCTGCGGTTTTTGCGCCGCTCAGCAATCTGGGCGTGATCATTGTGGATGAGGAACACGAATCTTCCTACAAACAGGAAGATGGCTTGCCCTACCATGGCCGGGACCTGGCAGTGCTCAGGGCGAAACAGGAAAAATGCCCGATACTGCTTGGTTCGGCCACCCCGGCCTTAACCAGCTATCACCACGCAGTAAATGGCAGATACCAGCTGCTAAAGCTGCCCGAACGGGTGAGTTCGCATCCTTTACCGCAGGTGCAGATTATTGATATGAAACTGGGGTCTGCATCCAGGGAGCACCAGCTTTTTTCAGGTGAACTGCTCAGCGCCATGCGCAAAAATCTGGACCAGGGCCAGCAGACTCTGCTCTATCTCAACCGGCGCGGGTTTGCCTCCTTCATGCAGTGTCAGGACTGCGGCCATGTACTGGAATGCAGGCACTGTCGCGTTTCTCTTACCTTGCACCGCAGCCGCAATCAATTGCTGTGTCATTACTGTGGTTTTCACCAGCCTCCAAACAGCCTCTGTCCAGCTTGTGGTTCATCCCAGGTGGCTGGTAGAGGCTTGGGTACAGAGCGTATTGAGGAGGAAATGGCGCTGTTGTTTCCCACCGCAAATATTGCCAGGGTTGACAGCGACAGCAGCAGAAACAGGCGGCAGTTTTTGGCGCTTCTGCAGGCCATGAACAATGGGGAAATCGATATCTTGGTTGGCACCCAAATGATTGCCAAAGGTCTGCATTTCCCAAATATATCTCTGGTGGGCGTGCTGTGGGCAGATGCCGGGCTCAGTATGCCTGATTTCAGGGCAGGCGAGCGCACCTTTGCCCAGCTGATTCAGGTAACTGGCCGGGCAGGGCGGGGTGATTCTCCTGGCCGGGTGATTGTGCAGACCTATCAGCCGGATCATTATGCAGTGCGCCTGGCACAGCTGCACGATTATGCTGGTTTGTATGCAGAAGAGATGACCCTGCGTCAGCTGCTGGGCTATCCGCCATTTGCACGCCTGGTCAATGTGCGCATAAGCGGACTCAAGGAAAGCGAGGTGGAGCAGGCAGCGGCCAATGTGGCCAAATTTGCCAGGGATACAAACAAAAACGGCAGGGTAACGGTGCAGGGAGCAGTGCCAGCTCCGCTTGCCAAAATTAAAGACCGGGTGCGCTGGCAGGTTCTTTTAAAAAGTGCTGATCTGCGCGCCTTGCACCAGCTTTGTGATGCGCTGAACCTGCACAGAAAAAGACTTTGCTCGGCTGGTGTGAGCATGCAGATAGATGTGGATCCGGATACGATGCTGTAGTCAATTGAACGGAAAAAAATCCCTGGAACTCCGGAAGTTCCAGGGATTGTATATGTAAAATGGCGTAGGTACCAGATACCGCTTGATGAGCGCTCAATCAGCGGTTAAGGCCTCGGCCGCCACCTTTGCCAGGGCCCATGCCATTGCCAGGTCCCATGCCGTTGCATGGCCCCCAGGTGTTATTACCCCAACCCATGCCGCTTTTGCCGCCTCGGCCCATCATCCCACCCATCATCATGGGCATGCCGTTTTCCTGGGCCTTGGTCCGCAGTTGCTCGCGCAGGTCAAAGAGTTCGCTGGTCAACTGGGCAACCTTTGCGCTGTCAGGCTGTGCGGTGCGCATGAGGCTGCGCTTTTCTGCCTGCTTAACTGCCAGTTGTTTGCGAAGTTCCACGGTGTCTTGCATAAACTTGTTGTGCTTCTGGATCATAGCCGGATCATTGCCCAGCCAGGGGCAATCCCAGGCGCCGGTTTGTGACGGTGGGGTTGCGGTGGCATCAGCAGCAATACCTGCATGGGTAAGCCCAAAGGTGACGCCGGTGGCAAGGAGTGCGGCCAGGAGCAGGTTTTTTTTGTTCGTTGTTTTCATGCTGTGTTCCTCATACGTTTATGGTGATGGATAATGCTCGAGATGAG
>JAAYIE010000117.1 GCA_012744275.1 Desulfobulbaceae bacterium | reverse complement strand
CTTGTCCCTCTTCTTTCTCTGGCTCCTGCCTGCAATGTCCTGGTCAACCGGCTGGTGCCCGGCTTTCTGCCCTCCAGGGAGAAAGACCGTGATCACCTCGATGCTCATCTGATTTGTGCCGTGCTGACTTCGAGCTCGTGCGGATCCTGACCACCCGGTGATTTGTACCGTGGCGGCTGCAGCAAGGGGCCTGCCTGCTTGTTCCTCTTCTTTCTCTGGCTCCCTGGCTGCATGCCCTGGGCAGCCGGGTGGTGCCCGTTTTTCTGACGCCCAGGGAGAAAGATTGTGATCACCGCGATGGTCATCGGGTTTGTGCCGTGGCGGCTGAGAGTTTGTGCCGGTCCCGGTTGCCAGACGGTTTGTACCGCGCCAGATGCAAAGCCCCGGCCCCGCTGTGTTGTCTATTGAGGCCTGATGGAAAGAAAAAAAGGTCTGTTGCACGGGTCCTTCTGGCGGTTGGAAGGTCTAACGGGTCGGGAGAGCGCGACGGACGCGCACGGTGAAAGATTAAAATTGCATGGAAAAACGGAACACTGGGCTGATTTTATTAGCTATTTTTAGTGCATCATTTTTGATGCACTAGGCTGGTTTTATGCAAGTGGTGTGGTGGGTATGCGTTCTGGCTGATGGTTTTGCCGCACGAAGGATAGGAAAATTGTATTTCCCCGTTCCGGACTACGGCAACAATCAGCCCAGATTTACACCAGGCTGGCAGCCAGGCAACTCCCCAATTGCCACAGGGCCACCGGTATTTGGAGCGCCGCACCAGTGCCGCCATTGTCCAGCCTGCAGCCAGTAAGGCGGGTTTGTTCTTTTTGATCCAGGGCCAGGCGACGGCAAAGTGGGCTAGCTGTTGCTCGGTGGGTTTGCCCGTGTTGGCCGGGCCGGGATCGTAGATGTAACGGCTGCACCCTTCCGGCAACTCGTGGTTGTCATCCTGCTTGGGCGCGGGTCTCTCTGGGCCTGTGGCCTCTACCGGATGGCCAACAAGGCCAGGTGTGCAGGCCTGGCAGACAAAGCCGCCTGCTTCAAGGTGAAGAAAATCGCGGCCTTTACATATCGGGCACGGGCGCAAAAAAGAAAGGAGCTCTGGCTTCCTGGTCTTGTGGCCGCGAGGTTTCCGGGTGCATTCTGTTGCTGTCTTCTGGGGCGGTTTTTCTTCCGGCGTTGCCGGTGCCACTGCGGGTGGTTCTTCTCTGTTCAGACGCTCGATGGTGTCAAAAAATCCCATTTTTTTTCATTCCCCCTGTAAGGCTTGATTGTGAAACTATGCAGAAGACTCCAAACAAGGGAAACATTGCCTGTGAGCTGTACCCAAACCCGTTTTTACTGTACCCAAATACGCTTTTGCTGTACCCAAACATGCTTTTGCTGTACCCAAAACAGGCAGGATTTCATCATCAGCATATCTATTAAATATATAACTATATAATATTATTATATAAATTATATATATTGAGGTTGCTGGGTACAGTGGGTACAGGTAAAAAGCCTTACGCGCATAGGTGTGCAGATGTTTTTTGTACATGCGTTTATAGTAGTGGTTTTTTTGCTGTACCCAGTGTACCCACTGTACCCAGCCAATGATTTCAATAGGTTATGCTGTACCCAGACAACAAGGCTGCTGTACCCACTGTACCCATTAGGAATATTTCTCATTGGCATTATTCCTCTTCGCGAGTGTTTAATTGACTGTTTTTGTGCCATTCTAGATCAAAAATCCATGCCCTTCTTCTCTTTATTCGCCCTGAATCGTCTATTTCCGGGTCGGCGGGGAAACGGTAACCAAAACTGTTCCTTATGTATGAAGGGTGGCGTTGCAGTGCCGTGCTCAGCGGCTCGCTGGCCATGAAATTAAGCCCCTTGTTGCGCAGAATGCTTTCTACCTTGGGCAGGTTGACCACTATCCATCCCTTTTCCACGTCAACATGGTAGGCGGTAATAGCTTTGTCTTCTTCTATGGTGTCGAGCAGTTCAAAGAAATGGTCGGCAATGGTGGTTTGCCTGGTGGCACTGCTGATGCACTTGCGCTTGCCTGTTTCTTTGACGAACGAGGTAAATTTCTGGTCCGGGCTGATGGCAAAACAGGAACAGAACAGCCGGTAAAAGGTCAAAATCAAGGCATGGTTGTCCAGTATGCGGCGCTCAGCCATGGGGCGAAGGCCTGATTGTGCGGCGGCGTATTCTTTCTGCCAATTGCCTTCAAAATGGGCGCGATTGATGAGCACCTGCTGTATCACGCCTGCAAGGGTCTTCTTGCCCAGGCTCATCAATTTTTCATAAGCCGCCCGGCTGGCGTCGGTCAGCCCCTCGCTCTTGAACTGCAAGCTTATCACGCGCTGCCGTTCGGCCTTGGTTATGAACGGCTCCACGTTTTGTACAAACAGCAGGCTGCCCAAAAAGGGAGCTTCCTTGGTTTGCAGGTCGGCGCTGAAAGCCGCCTGCACCTGCAGCGGTCCGCGATTAAAGCCAGTCAATATGGTGCTGTAGTCAAAGCTTTTTTCGTTGCGCTCGTTGTCTTCCAGCAGCGCAGTGAACATGCCAGACAATTGGCCAATGGTTCTAACCAGGCCTTTTCGTGAATTTAATTGATTTATGGGCGTGCCTTCTCCGTCTCTGCCTTGCATAGCGTTCAGGATCACAGCAAGCGTGCTCTTGCCTGATGCAGGGTCGCCCCACAGTGAAAGGAAAGGGAAAAAACCGGCCTCATCCTTGATCTGGTTGACAAACCACCCGGCTGTCATCCAGGAAAGAGCAGCCAGGCCATTCATGCCCCAGGCTTCGTAAATAAGCCGGTACACGTCCCTGACCTGCTCTTTGCTGATATGCGCAGGCGTGATGTGTTTGGCTTCAGCATGGGCTGGTGACCGGAAAAAACGGTTGTAGCCTATGCGGAAGTGCCCGCGCTTGTCTGGAAGCAACAGTTGTCCAGATGTGTCCACCGCCCAATTTTTGAAAACATAAGCTCCGTTTTCCGGCTGGTATCCGGTGACGGCAAGCTGATGTACCTCCGGCGCATTGCTGGTGGTTATTTTTGCCTGCAGGGCAGATGCCGCCCGTGGGTCACCTTCAAAGTGCACCTTGGCGTAGGTAAGAAAAAATTCGTTCAGGTTGCGGGCGGTGGACAGATCGCGGCCCATGGCTGTGGCTTCTATTGGACGCCGCCCGCGCTGGCCGGGAGTGATGAGCAGGTTGTAACGGTATTCAGGCCGCGCCGGGTTGGCTGCCTCGATGGTGTAGCTTGTAACCTGCACTGTGGCGCGGAGTACGCGCCGGGTTTCCAGGTGCGGCTGGTCGCTGCCGCGCGGGGTTTTGAGCTGGGCAAAGTAGGTATCGCGCTGGTGGGTAAAGAGCGCTGGCGGGTGCTGGAAAAACTGGTAATACATTTCTGCCCATTGCTGCGCGGTTTCGGCTAGGGCGAGCTGGCCATTGTTTTTCAGGCGCGGCATTGCCTCTGCCATCTTCTTCTTTGCAAGCTCGATGCTGGCACAGCTGGTAAGCATGTCGTTCCAGTCCTGCCCAGGATCACACAGGATGACCTCTGCAGCAGGGAAGGCCGCCCGCCATTTATGGCAGGCGCGGTGTCCGGCTTCGTCGTTGTCGAACGCCAATATCTTAGTTGGGAATGGGGCAAGGTCGAGTTTGGCCGGATCCTGACCAGCAGCAAGCACGGCTATGATCTGATGCCCCAGGGCGAGAAGAGACAATGCGTCAATGATGCCTTCAACAATCCAGACAGGCTTGCCAGGGTCGTATTCATAACCTGGATGCTGCCAGAATAGACCAGTGGTGGAGCCGATGTTGTGCGTTTTACCCTCACCTGGTGGTGGATGGAACAGGCGGCCATTGGCTATCTGTTTACCTTGGCTATCTTTGCCCACGTTGAACATGACGGCACCGCTGCCGGTCTTGCGGCAATCAGCCAAATACCAGAAACCAAGGTTGTGCAGCAGCTGCTCGGGGATGCCCCGGCTTAGCAGATATTCGCGGGCAGGGCGGTGCGGATCGGCGGCGGTGGGGATGAAGTCTTTGTCGTAATTTCTGCGTAGCTCGGGGAATAGTTCCATGGTTTTTGTCCGCCCGGCGCATTGGGAAAGGCGGTTGCAATTTATGGCCATGGGATTGTCCAGGTAGGCCCATGCTGCCGCCTTTTCTCCGCAAGCGGGGCAGGTCAGGCCTTGAATCGTGTTGCCTGATACCCTGGTTGTGTTCGTCCACCATTGGCTTTGCTTCAGTAGCTGCAGGATTCTTTCGGCTAGGACATTGTTACTGGCCATCGCGCACCCTCAGCAGTTCTTTGGAAACGGCAATGAAAGCATCGCCTATAGTCAGCCAAGGGATGGGTAATGCCTTTGCTGCCGTGTGGCCCTTAGGGTCAAGCGCATCTGTTTTTTCGATGATTTGGAACAGGGCGGCGTCGATGTGATACAGCACCTGAGCAACCGCTTTAAGTTCGATGACGCTCAGTGGTGTGCGTTTGTCCGCAAGCAATCGCTGTTCAAGCGCCTTTGTGATGATGGCGGTTTCCTGCTTGGTGCAGCCTGGCAGCTCTTGTGGTGGCCAGTAGTCTGCAGGTAACCCGGCGGAAAAGGCATCTATTATGTCTTTTATCGGGAGCTGCGCGGTGGCTAGTTCCTGAAGACTCCATTTTAAAGCGGGAAATACTTCGTGTGCGGTGGCAACCGCTCTGGTTAGTTTCGAGTTGGGACCATAGCTTCGCGAGACCAGCGAACGAAGGCGGTAGAGTATCTCGGCAAACTCGGTCATGTCGCGGCCAAGCTGCTGGTATTCGGTGGAGGTATAGGGTGTTGTTTTCATGCGCAGCCCCCTTCAGTTTGCGCAAGGGTCGAAAATCTTGATTTCCACCCCTGCGGCATATTTATCTAGCTGAGTAACTGAATAAAAAACCCGTGAGCCAATTTTGCGGTATGCTGGCCCACGGTTTTGGCAGCGAAAAACCTCCAGAGTGGATTTAGCTGTCTGAATTCCTTTTACTCCTGAAAGGTAGCCAGCTGCTTGGGCGGTGGTGAGTGAATCGGGGTGGACGGCCCCCAGGTCATGAAGTACGGCCCTTGTTTCTGGGTCAATGTTGGCCCAAATGGTTGAGGTGTGTTTTTTAGTGAGGGGTTTTGTTGCGGGGGTAATGGATAGTTTCTTCATAAGGTCTTTGCTCGCGTAACAAGATTTGTCTTGGCAGGTTTTATAAACCTACCGGCCTCTTGTTTTCTGTATAAGACCTTGAAAAAACTAATAAAATAATAAAACGTTACGTTATAACACAAAACGTAACGATGTATCGTAAAACGTTACGTTTTGTTAAAAATCTCGGAAAAAGTGTAGGTTGCGCGGGCGGGTTTTGTGAGGTTCTGGCCGAATTCTTCCTTGATGATTTTTTTTATTGTTTCAACACTAATTCCTTCCCGGTGTTTTTCGCTGTGTTTTTTAAAGACCTCAAGTGTCCAGCCGTTTATGGTCCGTTTTACCTCGGATTTCCCTCTTAGCCATAATGGCTGACAGTAGACATTAAAAGACCTGCCCCTTGCAAACATGGGT
>JAAYIE010000008.1 GCA_012744275.1 Desulfobulbaceae bacterium | reverse complement strand
GCCATCTCGGATATTGTCGCCAAAAAGGCGCTGCCGGAGAGTTTCAAGTCTGATATGTCTTTGTACAACTGCTGAATTTCAGGCGCAATCAGCTCAGTTGAGCTGCAGAACATACTGAAGCAGGCCGGTTTTGCCCAGATTCAAATAACAATTCAGGACGAGAGCAAAAACTACATCAAGGATTGGGCTCCTGGGACGAATGCTGCAGAATACGTGGTTTCTGCGCACATTAAGGCGATAAAGCCTGTTGAATAATGACCGTATCCATGCTGGGCAGGCGGATGCCAAACCCAGCGTGCTAAAAAAGTCGCTTTTATTTTGGCGCTACCACTGCAAAATAAGCACCCTGCGGGTCAGTCGCTACCACGATATAGGCCGGACCAGGCACCTCAAAGGGGCCTTGCTGTACCTCTCCGCCTGCGGCCTTGATGGCAGCCATGGCAGTTCGCACATCATTCACGCCAAAATAGGGCAGCCATACCGGAAAGGGCGCGTCAGCCAAACCCATCATGCCGCCTATTTCTGCGCCTGCATGGCGGAACAACTGGTACTCGCCGATTTCACCCATATCCAGGGACTCGCCTTTCTCCCAGCCAAACAGCTGGGCATAAAATTGGAAGGCTGCGTCAGGATCACTGCTCATCAACTCTATCCAGTTGCCGTGGCCTGCCTTGTCCTGCTGAAAGGCCGGACCGCAACCGTCTTCCCCTTTCTGCATGCTTTCAAGCTGGATGATACCGAATACCGCGCCTTGCGGGTCGCTCACCACCGCGTAACGGCCTGTGCCAGGAATGTCTTCTGCATCTTTGTGAGTGCGGCCTCCGGCTGTGCTTATGGCTTGAATCGCCTGATCGCAGTTGTCCACTGCCAGATATATCAGCCAGGAAGGCGGCACATTTTTATTGGGATTGAGCATCATACCTGCCACCATGTCCTTGCCGGACGTGGCAAACCGGTAATCCAAGCCTTCCATAGCGCTCTTGCTTATCTCCCAGCCCAGCACAGCCGTGTAGAAAGTGCTTGCGCCATTCAGATCGCTGGCGCCTAGCTCAAACCAGCAGGGAGTACCATGTGTATTTGTTTCCATCGCTGTCTCCTCGATTATTCACATTAGAAGTGGCCCTGAAGTATCAGGCCCCTGACGTAAATAATAAGGTACTTATGGCAGATTGCTGGATAATTATGAGCTGTAGCCCAAATGTAATTTATACAAAGGCAAAGGAACGAAGCGAATAGAATGCCTGTGCTGGCGCAAGGACAGGCACTTAATGAACGGTCTGCTCTGCAACTGGCAGTGGCAGCGCCACAACAAAGACTGCTCCAGGACCATGGTGTTCGGCCTGACTGATTGCCTCTATTTGGTATTCTTCCGGAATAGGGCTCAGCACGGAGAGGGTGCCTCCATGGTCCTTGATGATGCCAAAGGAAACAGACAAACCGAGCCCTGTTCCTTTGCCAACCTGCTTGGTGGTAAAGAAGGGGTCAAAAATTTTGTCGAGATGCTCCTTGCCAATGCCTCCACCGGTATCGGCAATACTGAAAATGGCAGTATTTTTTTCGTCATCCCGCTTGGATTTAACAAAAATGACCCCATCCTGACCAATGGCATCGGCGGCGTTGTTCAACAGGTTCAGCCAAACCTGTTTCATCTGTTCCTTGTCACAGAAAAGTGGTGGGATTCCATCGTCCAGTGCATGGCAGATGCTGATGTGATTCAGTGAAAAAGCATGACCTACCAGGGTAATAACTTCCCGGATGGACTCGTTTACATCCACGCTCTCCCGAATGGAGTGGGTGTGCCGTGAAAAGCCAAGTAAATCCGCCACTATCTTCCGGCACACCTTGGTCTGTTTTTCGATGATTTTCAGGTTTTCCAGCAGTTCTTCATCTTCAATGTCATCCATCATCAACTGGCTGTAACCCAAAATCACGCCCAGTGGGGTATTGATTTCATGGGCCACGCCCCCGGCCAAGCGTCCCAAGCCTTCCATTTTCTGCGCCTGAATCAGCTGCTCCTGCATCTTTTTCATGACAGAAATGTCCCTGGCTGTTAGCAGCAGGCCAATAATGGTGCTATCCTGGCCATATACAGGCACCTTTACCACATGGAACCACCGCTGCCCATCGGCGCGCTTGAAGGTGATTTCCTTGTCCAATGGTTGTCCGGTGGCCAGTATCTGTTTATCTTCCCGGCTGTTTCTTCGGGCCTGCTCGGTTGCAAAAAGATCGAAGTCAGTCTTGCCTGTTACGTCTTCCTCACGCAGGTTGAAGTACTCACAAAACGCCCTGCCGGCAAAGGTGTAGCGTAAGTTTTTATCCTGCAGGGTAATAAAGTCAGGGGTGACATCCATTACGGTTTTGAGCAAGGCCTGCTGTTCGCGGATGGTGCTCTCCCGCTCGGTCAGCTCCTCAATCTGCCTTTTTACCGTTATGGCCATCACATCAAAGGCATCGGCCAGATCCTGCAACTCATCCCCGAAATTATATCTATACACCGGGCAAGCCAAACAATTTTCCACTTTAAGCGGATATTCTTTGACAGAGCAGTTAGGGCAGAGCGTTCCAGTTAAATACCAGCAGCGGCGCCTGGCATCGCCATGGGCTGGGCACTCCTTCCGGCCGCAATCCATTATTTCCCAGCAGTTCTTTTCCAGGGAAAAACCTGCCTGCACATCGAGATTACCCATGACAATCTCCTCCGCCGATTTGCGCAGGCGGTTGAGACGGTAGGTAATGGTGCTGGCAAACCACAAGGCCAGAACAATGCCCAGGCTGACAATGGCCAGGGTTGTAATCAGGCTGATGGTTTTCTGCTTGCGGATCTGGGCGTCGAGATTGCTACGTGACAGTCCCAGTCTTACTACGCCTAAATATTTTTCGTTCAGGGCAATGGTAACGTTAAAATCGTACACCGGCCCCCTTTCTGTGCTGAGGAGCCATGGCTGCGCCTTGCGGTTGTCTAGGTTGACCTGGAGCAGATCAACAGGAAATCCTCCGGAAAAGGTGTGGGCCAGCACGTTCTGGTTGGTGTCGATCAGGAAGATGTAGATAATGTCTTCATACTGGTTGTGGACATTATCGATAAGGTTTTTCATCTGCAGCAGATCTGTGGCCAAGAGAGGCTCTGCCAGGCGGAAGGCCAGCCCAGAGGCCAAGGCCTGGCCCCGTTTTTTGCCCTCTTCCAGCAGGGCCGTGGCAGACATGGCTGAAAGAATCAGCCCAATGCCCGTGCCGCAAACAATCAGCATCACGGCCACGCCCAGGGTGATCTTGGTCTTGAAGCGCAGGCTGCGCAGCAATCTCAGTAAAAAACTATTCAAGACCTAAACCCACTTTTTTGCTTAAATCCCGTATCGGGTCGAAATCGCTGTCGCTCGACGACACAAAGCCGATGAATCTGGCGGTATCAAGAATTTTACGGTGCTCAGGATTATTGGCATAATCGAGCCGCAGCATCGCCTCCCTGATCTTTACCACCACTTCCTCGGGTATCTTTGGGCTGTAAGCGTACACCCAGCCAGGATAAGATTTTGAATTAGCCACCACCTTGATCTGATTGATGTCAATTTTATCTTCCACTACCCGTAAAGCGCCTTCCCGCACTGAGCCCAGATCGTGCAGGCCGGCATATACCCCCAAGATAACATTTTCCTGCCTGCCACCCGAAAATACCACCTCCTTGAAGTCGCGCAGGCCAAGCCCATGTTCGACAAATAGCCCAAGCGGAAAGAGATAGCCGCCCGCGGAGGTGGGATCAACCGCAACCCAGGATTTACCGCGGCAGTCTTCAATCGTCTGAATAGCCGCGTTATCCTTGCGGGCAATGATCTGGCCGCGAAACTCGGCATTGCCATTTGCTTCGATAATGCGGGTTATGGCACGGGCCCCGTAGCGATTGGCGAGTTTGACGTAGATAAAGGGGTTTGAAAAGGATATGTCAATCTTGCCCTCACCGAACATGGTAATATGGTCGGCAAAGGTATCCGGAAAGACCTGCCTGATGGAAAGGCCGGTTTGTTCGGCCAGGTATTCGATCAGCCGTTGATGGCGTTTGAAGGATTCGCTGTGCGAGTACTGCGGCAGATAGGCATAGGTGAGCGCTGGTGGTTGTGGCCGGGAAATAATTTCCTGGCGCTTGTCCAGCGACACTTTTACCGGATTTTCCTCACTGTTGCAGGCAAACAGACAGAAAGAGAGCAGGAGAATAAAAAAGGTGCATACAGTTTTTGGCATGCGAGTGGGTTGGTTATGAGAACGGTTACGGCGAAATGCCCAACTCTTCGTCCATTGCGGCGCGCATGACGCGTATAATACTGTACAGTATGGATTAACCGATCCCTTTGAAAGATGCAGTAAAATCTTGGTTCTTTTTTCAGCGGCTTACAGAAATGGTGCTGCACGCCGTTTCCGCGCTTACACTACCTGTGCAGGGCTTGTTTTACGGTGCCGGCGCCTGGTAGGTCCAGCCGCAATCGTTGTGATACACCATCAGTTTGCTCATACCGCCATCAATCGTGATGTTCTGGCCGGTAATAAAACTGTTTTTTTGGGTCGCAGAGAAAAAGCACCGCATTGACAATGTCTTGCGGTGTGCCAACGCGGCCAACTGGATGCTGGCTGGCGTCCGGGCCGGAAAACTCTGTATCAGTGGTATCAATCCAGCCAGGGGAAATGCTGTTTACCCGCACTTTGCCCGCCAAAGTAATGGCCATGGCGTGGGTAAGGGCAGTGATGCCGCCCTTGGCCGTGGTATAGCTTTCTGTATCTGCCTGGCTCATTAGATGGCGGGTGGAGGAAATGTTGACAATGCTGGCCTGCGGCCTGAAATGGTTGTTGAAAAGCTGAGTTAGGAAGAAAGGCGCGACAACCCCCACCCGCAGCACGTAGTTGAAGTCTTCGTAAGAACAGGTATTGAGGCCGCCACGTGAAAGACAGGCGTTGTTAATGAGATAATCAACCCCGCCGTGCTCGGCCAGCACCTTGGCGCTAAAGGCCCTGAGGGTGGCTTCATCGGCAATATCTCCGGTAAACGAGCTGTTTTCCTGCACGTCAATGCTGCACACTGTTGCTCCACGCGCAACAAAGGCCTCGCAAATGGCCTTGCCGATCCCCTGAACCCCACCGGTTACCACCACAACTTTTGTCGTGTCCATACCCAGCCTCTTGTCTGGTGTGTGCTGTGACACCGTTGCCATACCTTGTATATTACAGCGAAATCCGCAGCAAATGAGCAGTCAGTGCCAGTACTGTTTCAAGGCAAGCATCTAAAACGGCCCAATCATCTTCTCGGGCCGCACCCATTCTTCAAATTCAGCATCACTCACATAACCCAGCGCCAAGGCAGCTGTTTTTAAGGCCGTGCCATCTTTGTGCGCTTTTTTGGCGATTGCTGCTGCCTTTTCATAGCCAATATGCGGGTTCAGGGCTGTTACGGTCATCAGTGAATCGCGCAGATGCGCTGCGATCACCGCTTTGTTCGGAGTAATCCCCACCGCGCAGTGCTCATTGAAGGCCCTGCAGGCATCGGCCAGCAGTTGCACGGATTGAAGCAGGTTGTGGATCATCACCGGTTTAAAGACGTTGAGCTGAAAGTTGCCCTGCGATCCGGCAAAGGCAATGGTGGCATCATTACCAAACACCTGTACCGCCACCATGGTCATTGCCTCTGATTGTGTCGGGTTTACCTTGCCTGGCATGATCGAGGAGCCAGGCTCATTTTCCGGAATGAGAATTTCGCCAATGCCTGCACGGGGCCCGCTGGCCAGCCAGCGCACATCATTGGCGATCTTCATCAGGCTGCCTGCAAGGGTACGCAGGCTGGCACTGGCAGCCACAATTGCATCATGTGCGGCAAGGACAGCAAATTTATTGGCTGCGGAATAAAAGGGACGGCCGCTTTGGGCTGCGATTTTGGCGGCAGTAAGCTCACCAAATTGATGGTGGGCATTCAGGCCTGTGCCTACTGCGGTGCCGCCAATAGCCAGCGCGCACAGATCAGGAATGGCGCTTTCAATTCGGGTAATGGACGCATCCAACTGGGCAACCCAACTGCTGATCTCCTGGCCGAGGGTAATGGGCGTGGCATCCTGCAGGTGGGTGCGCCCGATCTTGACTACCCCGCTATACTCTCTTGCCTTATCCGCCAGTGTTTCCCGCAGTTGCGTTACCGCCGGTACAAGCATATCTTCCAGTTGCTCTACGGCTGCGATGTGCATGGCCGTAGGAAAAGCGTCGTTGCTGCTCTGACCACGATTGACATGGTCGTTGGGATGGATTGGCGTTTTCGACCCCATGACTCCACCAGCCAGTTCAATGGCCCGGTTGGCAATGACCTCGTTGGCGTTCATATTGGTTTGGGTGCCAGAACCAGTCTGGAAGACGACCAGGGGGAAATGGGCATCCAGTGCGCCGGAAATCACTTCATCCGCTGCCCGGACAATCAGATCCACCTTGTCCTGCGGCAGTTGGCCAAGTTCAGCGTTAGTCTGGGCCGCGCATTTTTTGAGGATGCCCAGGGCGCGGATAAAGGCCCTGGTAAAGCGGAAGCGTTCGCCGCCAATGGGGAAGTTGATGCGGGAACGTTCTGTCTGCGCGCCCCAATAGCGGTCTGCAGCGACCTCAATGGCTCCCATGCTGTCGGTTTCGGTTCTCGTTCTGCTCAGTTTCATACGGCTCACCTCCTGATATCAGGTATTGGCATGGACCCTTCGTCCATGGTGCTGGCCAGGGTGTTAAGCTTGGAAGCTAAAAAATAAGCCTTTGTAGCCGATAGCGCTGCATCATATTGCCTTGGCAGGATCGGCGCGGTTGGATCTTGTTTGCGATCAGTCAATGGCCGCCCTGAGATCATCGCAGCAAAACCGTATTGGCAACCAGAAAGAATCCTTTCATCCCCTGCCTCAAACAACCATTAGCTGCCTTGCTGGACAGCGTTTTTGTCATGGAATTAGAATGAAACATTAACCCGGCCCTAACGCTTTTCAGTTTTAATGCTGACTCAATTCATGGTCACAGCCAACCAATTTTTTGTATATCTGGAGGAATTTATGCGAAAATTAATCTCTCGCAAGGCGGCAATTCTTGGTTTTTGTTCTGCAGCCTTGCTGCTGCCCTCAATGCTTGCAGCGGCAGAAACAGCAGCCTCACCGGTGCCTGTGTTCAAGCCGGTTCCCTTTCCCTCCACTGACGAGCAAAAAAGACAAATCCTGGCCAGCCCGGAAATTACCGTGGACGGCAAGACCACAGCCATCGGTTTTCATACCATTCTGCGCAGCGGTGACAAGGCAGGCGAGGGTGTTTTTGGCTTGCTTCTGGACGCAAAAGGCAATCCGGTTAAAAACAATGACGGTTCCGAACATCTTTCCAATGACAATGACTTTAGCTCCCTCTTGACCGTAGATAACAAGCTTTTCATGGTCTCGCACTTTGAGAGCCGTCCGGGTGCCATGTATCTGACCGAACTGACCCAGGACAAAACAACCGGCAAACTGAGCGCCATTTCTACCAGAAATATCGATATGTCTGGCGTAGAAGGCCTGTGGGTGCCCTGTGCCGGTAGCGTGACCCCATGGATGACCCATCTGGGCAGCGAAGAGTACCCTAATAATGCCCGCTTGACCGAAGATGCCAAAACCATGGACGAAATCGAAGATTACGACAAGCCCATGGCCCGCTATTTTGGCTTGGATCCCTATGCAGGCACAACCACGGTCGATGATTTCCGCAAGGTGTTCAAACCTTATCGCTACGGCTATCCAGTGGAGGTAGAGGTGGATGCAAGCGGCAAGACCACAGTGACCAAGCACTTTGCCATGGGTCGTACTGCGGTTGAACTGGCGAAAATCATGCCGGACAACAAGACCGCCTACATCTCCGATGACGGCACCAATGTTGGCTTTTTCCTCTTTATTGCCGATAAGCCCAAGGATCTGTCCAGCGGCAAGCTCTATGCTGCCAAATGGAACCAGATCAGCGCGGCCAATGGTGGCGTTGCTGACTTGGAGTGGATTGATCTGGGCCATGCGGATAATGCGGCCATCAAAAAAGCCATTGAAGAGGACGGGGTTACTTTTAGTTCGATCTTTGAGGCATCTGCTCCCAAGGAAGGTGGCGTTTGCGAGGCTGGTTTCACCTCCATTAACACCACTGATGGTCATGAATGCCTGAAGCTGAAGGAAGGTATGGAAACCATTGCCTCCCGTGTGGAAACGCGCCGCTATGCCGCCTACAAGGGCGCGACCACCGAGTTCCGCAAGGAAGAGGGCATTACGCTTGATCCAGATAACATGGTCCTCTATGTGGCCATGAGTGAAATCAACAAGGGCATGCTTGATAACGACAAGTCAGACCTTGGCGGCCCGAATCACATCCGCCTGCCCCAGAACGACTGCGGCGCGGTGTACAAGCTGGATTTGGTAAAGGACAGCACCATAGGCAGCGACTATGTGGCCAAAAACATGATGGGTTTTGTTCGGGGTGAGCCCGTAACCTATGCTGAAGGCAGCCCGTTTAGCGGCAACACCTGCAATGTGGACAATATTGCTAACCCGGACAACGTCACCTATATGCCTGGCCGCGACACCCTGATCATCGGTGAAGACACTGGCACAGGCCACCAGAACGACGCCATCTGGGCGTATAATATAAGCGAGGGCACCCTGACCCGCATTCAGACCACACCCTATGGTGCAGAAACCACTTCGCCGTATTTCTACCCGAACATCAATGGCCATGCCTATTTGATGAGTGTGGTGCAGCATCCCTATGGCGAGTCGGATGAGGACAAGTTGAACGATCCTGCGGATGCCCGCGCCTTTACCGGTTATATCGGGCCCCTGCCAGTGATGGAAAACCCGAAGACAAAATAAGTTCGCTGAGGCGCTGGCAGCAAATCGCTTGCTGCGACAGCAGCCAATAACCAGGTTGTGTATGCCAAGCCCGCATCTGCTTCTGTTCCAGAAGGGAAGCGGGCTTTCATTTTTTAGAGGAGAGAGGAAGGAGGCATGCAAATGAGGTGTTTTTGTTTAGACCTTGGTAGGGGAGCAATGCTGTCGTTTGTATTGCTCTGCTCTGTTGCAGACCCTGCTTTTGCCACAGAAAGCAAGGCAGCGCGGATGCTGGAGCCTAACTTGAAAAGCAAGGCAGTGCAGAACCTCATTGCCTACATTCCACCCCAGTGTTTCGTTAAAACCGAGCTGGCCGACAAGAGCGTGGTCAATCCCTGCTATGTTTGCCATACCAAATCCATTGAGCCCAACTACATCAATGACTGGGATTTGCAGCTCAACTATTCCTTTCCGGAGCACAATCTAAAGAATCCCTGGACCAACTTGTTTGAAGACCGGACTGCCAGGGTGGCAGCTATCAGCGATGCGGATATCCTGAGTTATGTACGTAAGAGTAACTATTTCGGCGAGGGCCGTTCCCTGATCCTGGCCGACAGCCTGCGCAAGCTGCCGCCAGAATGGGATAATGACAATGATGGCCAGTGGGATGGGTATACACCGGACTGCCATTTTAACTTCAACGAACAGGGTTACGACCTTGATCCAAGCGGCCAGCACAGCGGCTGGCGGGTGTATTTATCGTATCCTTTCCCGACCTCGCACTGGCCGAGCGTGGGTGCGCCTTCTGATACTCTGATCCGTCTGCCCGCATCCTTTCAAAAAACAGCTGCTGGAGTGTTTGATGAAACGATTTACAGCACCAACCTGGCCATTGTTGAGGCGTTGATCAGCCGTAAAAATGTGCAGATTCCGCCGACTGACGAGCAGTATGTGGGTGTGGATCTGGATAAGGACGGCAAACTTGGCACTGCCACCACGGTGAAGTTCGACTGGGCTCCGCTGCAGGGTAAAAACATGGCCTATGCCGGGCTTGCGGGCCAGGAACAGCAGGCAGGCAAGCAGCCGCTGGCTGCCGGGCTCTTTCCCAAGGGCACTGAACTGCTCAAGGCCATGAACTATCTGGATGTGGCAGAAGATGGTGCGGTACAGATGGCCCCGCGTTTGCGCGAACTGCGCTACATGAAAAAGACCTCCTGGCAGAGCTATTCCAATCTTGAAGAGGCGGCTCTGGCCGAGATGAAGGAAAAGAATGATTTTCCATCGCGTACCAGCCAGTATATCGGCAATTTTGAACAGGGAGTGTTCAACGGCTGGGGTTGGAGGTTGCAGGGTTTTATTGAAAATGCCGCAGGCAGGCTGCGGCCCCAAACCTATGAGGAAACCCTTTCCTGCGTGGGCTGCCATGGTGGGGTAGGTGCGACCACGGACAGTGTTTTTTCCTTTAGCCGCAAGCTCGATCACCGCCACTTTAAGGGTGGCTGGTATCACCCTCAGGAAAAATCCTTGAGCGGACTGGTGGAGCCGAAAATAGAAATTCAGAATGCGGGCGTGTTTTACGAGTACAGCTACTACCTGATGTACAACCGGGCTGCCAGCGACCTGCGTGATAATGATGAGGCCCAGACCCGTTTTTTCAAGCCGGATGGGACGGTGAAGCTCGATGTCTTAAACCGCCTGCACGATGATGTTTTACCGCTGCTCAACCCCTCGCCCGAACGTGCCCTGGCCCTGAATAAGGCCTACAAGACCATTGTTGAAGATCAGGATTATATTTTGGGCCGTGATGTTCAGGTGCGGCCTTTAAACGAGGTGCTGCACACCGAAGTGGAGGCAGATCAGCCCACGGGCATTACCCAGCCCACCAACACCGTGCGCTTTGGCGGAAACTATACAGCTGGTAAGCTGAGAAGTGCTGTCTCGCATGGGCAGAACAGAATAGATGCTCTGCCCCAGACAAGCAACCCGGATGCTCAAGCCTTTGTGATTGGCGATGGCTCAGACGGCCCGGATGGTGAGCGCTACGAGGTGAACTGGCAGGGTGAGATTGCCCAGAGCCGCTACGCCAACCCCAGCCTCAAGGATGTGTTCTACACCTTTCCCGACCGCCTTACCCTGCCCACCAGGGTGATTGGCCCAATCACCGATAACCCTGCCTGCTATGTTTGCCACCGCATACCCTATCCCAATGTGCCGACAGACAATGCCTACAGCGCAGGTCCGCCGGAAAATATTGCCGGGCCACAACCTGCCTGGGACAGGACTGCAGCGCTCAGCCAAGGAAAAGGCGCGCGGGTTGGCGGGCAATGGTCGCCGGATGGCAGCCAGATTGCCTATGTGTCCAACGAAGGCGGTAGTAATCAGATTTGGCTTATGAACGCGGATGGCGTAAACGAGCGCCAGCTCAGCACCGGTAAAGATATCTATGCCTGGCCAGTCTGGCATCCTGCGGGCAAAGAACTGGTGGTCTGGAGCTATGATAAGACGGCCCAAACCCATACCATCAAAAGCATAACTGTGGAGAACGGTGCGGAGCGCGTGCTGGTGAGCAGCCAGGAGCATCTTGACCGGCCGGTGTGGAGCCCGGATGGTCAGTGGATTGCCTATGCAGCCCGTAAAGGTGACAATTGGGATCTGTGGCTGATGCGGGCCAATGGTTCGGATAAACGGCAACTCACCCACGATGAACAAATGGAAACCAATCCGCTCTGGCGGCCAGACGGTCAGGTGATTGCCTACAAGGTTGCGCCCACCGGGGAATACAACTTGACGGCGCAGTATTTTATGAGTTTTCAGGGTCCTGACTACACCGAACCAGTGGTGCATACCTGGCAGGGGCCGGAGGCAGTGCAGATGAACGACTGGAGCCCGGGTGGCAAAAGCATTGTCTATACTGCCGAGGTGGTGAGCGCCAGTTCAGGCAAGGAGCGGGTCAGTTATATGGCCATGTTATCTGACGTGAGCTTTCCTGCTGCGGATGGCCCGGTGCAAACCAGTAACACGGTGCAGCTTTCCCAAGGCTATACCTTGGGTGATCGTGGACCGGTGTTTTCTCCCGACGGCGACACCATTGCCTACTGGGCCTGGGACAAACAACATAATGCTTCCCTTTGGCTCTATGACCGCACTAGCAAAAAGACCTGGCCGCTTACCGAAACGGGCTGGGCCATGTACCCGCAATGGCATCCGGGTGGCAAAAATTTGCTTTTTGAACAGTACCAGGAAGGTGATACCAATCTGCGGCTGATAAAGCTTGAATAGCACCTCTTGCGATACAGACAAAAAAGCCGGTACCTTCTTGGAAAGGTACCGGCTTTTTTATTGCAATGTACACTGCGCGTTTACTGTTTGGCTTTTGCCGCCGCATTCTTGAAGGCCTGGGCCGAGGAGCGGATCACCTTTTCATCTACACAGAAGGCCAGGCGGAAGTGTCCGGGTAGGCCAAAACCCGAGCCAGGTACAGCCAGGATTTTCTCTGATTTCAGTATTTCGCAGAACTTGACATCATCGGCAATGGGCGACTTGGGAAAGAGGTAAAACGCGCCCTTGGGCCGCACATAGCTGATACCTGCGTCATCAAGTACTGTGCAGAAGGCTTCCAGCCTTTTGGCGTAGATACTGCTGTCCACGGCCACATCTTGCAGCTGCGCCACCACCCGCTGCATGAGGGCCGGAGCATTAACAAAGCCCAGAATACGGTTGGCCAGGGTGAGTGCGCCCAGCATGGCCTCTTTGTCTTCCATGTTCGGATGCACGGCAATATAGCCGATGCGCTCGCCAGGCAGTGAAAGCTCCTTGGAGTAGGAGGAGGCGACAATGGTATTGGTGGATGCTGCCAAGAGCGGCGCTACTTCGTGGCCGTCGAAGACGATATTGCGGTAGGGTTCATCCGACACCATGTAGATGGTGCGGCCGAATTTTTTGCCAGCCTGCGCAAGCATATCGCCCAGTTGCTTGAGTGTTGCTGCAGGATAGATCTGACCGGTGGGGTTATTGGGGCTGTTGAGCAGCACAATCTTGGTTTTATCCGTCAGTCCAGTCTCTATGGCGGCCAAATCCAGATTGAACTGCGCATCAGTGGCAACCGCCTTGAGTACGCCGCCGTGGTTGTCCACATACATGCCGTACTCAACAAAGTAGGGCGCAGGCACCAGCACCTCATCGCCTGGATCGAGTATAGCCTTGAACACCACGTTGAGCGCACCGGCGGCACCACAGGTCATGAGGAGGTCGCCGGCGGTCAGGGGGGCAGCCTGATCTCTACTCAAGCGCTTGGCCAGAGCCTCGCGCACAAAGAGAAAACCAGGATTGGGCATATAACCATGAATACCAGGCTTTTCGTCGGCCGCGATCTGTTGCAGCACTTTGGTAAATTGGGGCGGCGGCGGTACATCCGGATTGCCGAGGCTGAAATCAAAGACTTTGTCTTCTCCAAACTCCGCCTTCATGCGCGCGCCTTCCTCGAACATCTTACGGATCATGGATGATTTCTCGGCAAAAAGGCGCATTTTCTTGGCAATGCTCATACCCTACCTCCGGGTGTCAATGTGCTTGGACGGGTATTCCAATTCCATATCAAAACGCTATCTATGTTGGCACTGGTAAATGTCCCACGGTGTACCTGTATGTACGCCCGCATTAAATTTGCCTCGCTTCCTGGATTTCTTTTTTGACCTGAAGCTGGAATTTGAACCGCTGGTTTGTGTATTGAATTATTTTGCAAATTTCTTCTCAAAGTAGCCGTAGGCCACGTTGATTTCCTTCATCTTTTCCTCGGCCACGCCCTTAAACTCCTCGCCCAGATGGCCAACTTTGTCGGGATGGTACTGCATGGAAAGCTTGCGGTAGGCCTTCTTGATTTCATCAAAGCTTGCACCTTTTTCCAGGCCAAGCACAGCATAATACTGTTCTTCCAGGGTCGCGGCGCTGGCGGTTTCCTGGTGTTGGCGATAGGTGTATTTCGCCTCGATGGTGCGCTGGTCGTATGGAGAAATCTCCAGCAATCTTGCGATTTCTCTGGCCTGGCGCAGCTCGCTTTCCAGCGGTGGCTGCTTGGTGTAGATGATCTGGTAGATGAGTTCTAACAGGATCAGGCGCGGCTCATAGGCAAAGCTGGTGCGGAATTCTTCCAGCAAGGTGCCCATATCGGTCTGCGAATCGCGCGCGTCCTTGATCAGCTGCTTGACCCAGTACAGTTGATCCTGATTGTAGCGTAGGGTGTATTGGAAAAAATTGAGGATGGTGCGCAGTTCTGCCTTGGTGAAGTGGCCGTCTGCCTGGGCGATTTTTACCAGAATATTGACTAGGAGCACCACGAAACGTTTGTGGCTTTCGCTTTGGGAGGCCTCGTAGGTTGATACCCGGCGCTGCACATAGTAGGAAAAGGCCCAGAACAGGCCAACGAGCACCAGCACGCCGGCAAGACCGGAGTAGAAGAGTACGCCAATAAAGTTGAGCAAGGCGGGGGCACCGCCGGTCACCAGAATAATCAGACCGAGCAGCAAGAGGCAGCCGCCACAGCCGGGCTGGTTATGTTGTCTGTATTCCATCGAATCCCAGATTGATTGCTACATGGATGATGGCCGGGAACAGGTAGTTATTTGACGGTTTCGGCAAAAAGGGCGTCGACAAACTCCGTGGCATTGAAGTCGCGCAGATCATCAAGTTGTTCACCGATGCCAATGAAGCGCACCGGTATTTTCAGCTCCCGACAAATGTTGGCAACAATACCACCCTTGGCGGTGCCGTCAAGTTTTGTCAGAGCCAAACCGCTTACACCAACCGCCTCGTGGAACAGCTTGGCCTGGGCAATACCGTTTTGACCAGTAGTGGCATCCAACACCTGCAGCACTTCGTGGGGTGCGCCGGGCAGTCGTTTACCCATAACCCGCTGCATTTTTTTGAGTTCTTCCATTAGGTTGACACTGGTGTGCAGGCGGCCGGCCGTATCAATGAGGATGACATCCTTATTCAGGGCAATACCATGGTCAATGCCGTCAAACACGACCGAGGCAGGGTCTGCACCTGGTTTTTGTGCAAATACCTCCACACCCACCCGTTCTCCCCATATTTTCAACTGGTCGATGGCTGCGGCGCGGAAGGTATCACCGGCAATCAGGAGTACGGATTGTTCCGAACGAACAAATTTTGCTGCTATCTTGCCGATAGTGGTGGTTTTACCCACGCCGTTGACGCCCACCACCATGATGACAAAGGGGCCTTGTTCGGGCATAACCAGTTCTGCCGGTTGATCTGACGCAGTGATGTAGGCAAGCATTTCCTCTTTGAGGATGTTTTTCAGCGCCAGTGGATCGCTGAGTTGGTCGCGTTTGACTCGTTTGCGCGCCTCATCAAGCAACTCCATGGCGGTGGACACCCCCAGATCAGCCGTTATGAGTAATTCCTCCAGTTGATCGAATAGCTCCTGGCTGATCTCTTTTTCGCCCATGAAGAGGCGGTCAAGCTGGTAGACAAAGGAGCTGCGGGTTTTGCCCAGGCGATCCTGCAGTCGACGGAACATGGATTTGGCCGCAGGTTTTTCCTGGGTATAGCTGGAAACAGGAGCAGATCCATCTTCTTCTGCCGGTGGAGCTATTCTCTCGGTTTCTGATAAATAATCAGCTGAGTCAGCTAAGCGTGCTGTATCCGGCAGGCTTGTTTCTTCTGGTGGCTCTCCACTGATTACTGCTTCAGTATCAATACTAGGGGGAGTTCCTTCCTCAGCAAACAGGACACTAGGTTCCGGGGCAGGGGAGGGAGCCTCTGCGACACTGGCTTCCTCCGGTGTTGCTGGTGTTGTCCCAACATCTGCTGCTGTTTCTGCCTGGCGGTGGAATTCTGCAGCTTCGTCAGCAGGATCAGGGAAAACCTCTGCTTCCGGCAGCCCCTCCGTCAGTTCTTCAACAACTGCTTCTTTCTCAAGTGGTGCGGCTAGTTCGCCAGCATCAACTGCTGCAGTTTTTGACTCTACCTCTTCGGCGGCGGGTGCAGGGACAACCGCTGTGCCCTGTTCCGCTGCGAATAATGGTGTAGAGGCTTCGGCTTCATGTTCAGTGGTGCTGGTTGGTACAGTCTCTACAGCCTCCACCGCGCTGGCAGCATCAGTCCCGTCCAGATCTTCTTCCGCATCCTCTGTACTATCGGTCGGTGCAAGCGCCGCACGGTTGTCCTCTGTAGGCGGCGCTGTGGGGGCAGGATCAGCGTCTGCGTGCAAAGCCGTTTCAAGAGCTGCATCATCCGCTGGTGCTGGGGATGTATCGTCTGCTGTCTGCGGGGTTTCGTTAACAGCAAGCTGTTCTTCCAGCTGTTCTGCCGCAACAGTTTGGGGAACATCCTGCTGTTTGCCGAATTTTTTCTTGAACCAGGCCAGCATTACTGTGCCACGGAGTTAGAGGTACTGTCTGTACTCATAATTATAGCCAGAGCTTCCTTGATGGTGTGTGGATAGTGGAAAATTACATTTTTACGAATTTCTTCAGGAATTTCAAGAACGTCCTTCTCGTTGAGCGGCGGCAGCACCAGCTCCCGGATACCGGCGCGCAGGGCTGCAAGCACCTTTTCACTGATGCCGCCCACCGGTAAAATATCACCGCGCAGGGTGATCTCTCCGGTCATCGCCAGATCCTGGCGTACGGTTTTTCCTGAAAGAACCGAGTAGAGCGAAGAAACCATGGCTACACCAGCCGAAGGCCCATCCTTGGGAATAGCACCCTCTGGCACATGCACATGCAGATCCGTTTCGGAAAAGGTTGAAGGATCCAGCGCAAGTTCTTCGGTGTGCGATTTGATATAGGTCAGAGCGGCAGTGGCCGATTCTTTCATGACATCGCCCAGTTTGCCGGTAAGCATGAGTCCGCCTTTGCCCTGCATACGGGAGGTCTCGATGAAAAGAATCTGTCCTCCCACCGGTGTCCAGGCCAGACCCGTGGCCAGACCCGGGCCCCAGCTGCGGGTTTTCATCTCCGGGAAGAAGCGTTGCGGGCCCAGATAATCGTACAGGTTTTCCGGAGTAATAGTAATGGTGCCGCTGTGGCCACGGGCGATTTTGGCCGCAACTCCCCTGCACAGGGCGGCTATTTCCCGCTCCAGATTGCGCACTCCAGCCTCGCGAGTATACAGGCTGATAAGGGCGCGTATGGTCTCTTCAGATAATTGCAGGTCATCTGTGCTCAGGGCATGGGCCTCCAGCTGTTTGGGCAGCAGGTGTCGCATGGCAATGGCTGTTTTTTCCTCATGGGTATAACCCGGCAGTTCAACAATCTCCATGCGATCGCGCAGGGGGCCGGGGATGGTATCCAGCACGTTGGCCGTGGCGATGAACATCACCTTGGACAGGTCAAATTCGATGTCCAGATAATGGTCGGTAAAGGTGGAATTTTGTTCCGGATCCAATACCTCCAGCAGGGCTGCCGAGGGATCGCCGCGGAAATCACTGCCAAGCTTGTCCACCTCATCCAATAAAAAAACAGGATTGTTGGCGCCAGCACGTTTCAGGCTCGAAATGATGCGGCCGGGCAGGGCGCCGATGTAGGTACGGCGATGGCCGCGCACTTCGGCCTCATCACGCACTCCGCCCAGAGCGATACGCACGAACTTGCGATTCATGGTGCGGGCGATGGACTGTCCCAGCGAGGTTTTACCCACGCCCGGCGGCCCAAACAGGCAGAGTATGGGGCCGTGCACATCTTCTTTCAGTTTGCGGACCGCCAAAAATTCGAGAATACGTTTTTTGACCTTTTCCAGGCCGTAATGATCCTCGTTCAGGTCCTGCTCTGCCTGGACCAGATCAAGTGTGTCAGTGGTAGACTCCATCCAGGGCAGATCGAGAATCCAGTCGAGGTAGTTGCGAGCAATGGTATATTCTGGCGAAGATGGTGGAATGCGATCCAGGCGGCTCACCTCCTTTTCGGCGACAGCGCGGGTATGCTCCGGCAGGAGCTTGGCTTCTATCTTTTCGCGCAGCTCACGTACCTCGGCCTTTTCGTCGTCATCCTCACCCAGTTCCTTGCGGATAGCCTGCAACTGCTGCCTGAGAAAAAATTCCCGCTGACGCCCATCCATATCCTTTTTCATGGTCGCCTGGAGTTGCTGGCTCATCTCCACGGTTTCCATGCGTTTGTGTAACTCACTGGCCACCCGGTGCAAGAGATCGGTCAGAGCATTGATTTCAAGAATTTCCTGCTCAACATCAATCTTTAAGTTGAGCTGGGAGCTGACCAGGTAGCCTACATAGAAGGGATTGGTCAGACTGTTGACCGTGGCCACCAGCTCCTGGGGCAGTTCTGTGGCGCTGACCAATTTCTGAAACTGGCTGCGTATATTGAAAAGCAAAGCTTCAATGTTCTTGTCCTCCACCGGGATCATGGGTACTTCGTGCACCCTGGCCTTGAGGTAGGGACTGCCTGGAATAAATTCGTCGATGGCGAACTTGTGAGTGCCACTTACCAGAATTTGGTAATAACCTTCCTGCGCCTTGTTGATTTTGTGCAGATAACCGACCACACCCACCTGGTACAGGTCATCGCCACTTACGACATCATCGTCTTTGGGTTGTTCCCTCTTGCTGGGCACCAGGCCGATGAGGCGGTTGTCGAGCAGGACATCGTCGATCAGACCCTTGGAAGTCTCACTTGAGACCTGCAGGGGAAATCCCATGCCCGGGTAGAATACGAAACCCTGTAGAGGCAAAATGGGTAATATTTCCGGAACACCCAGTTCAATAGGGTCAATTTTCTGGTCAGCCTTGTTGTGTTCGTTTTGCTGTTCGTTGGCCATAGCTGTTATTCTCCGGACTGTATGCTGATCGTTCTTTTGGGCCCCTTGCCCCGCTTGGGCAAAACTACCTGGAGAACGCCATTGCTGTATGTGGAATGCACCTCGTCCACCTCGATTAATGCAGGCAGGGTCAAGGTGCGTTGAAAAGGGCCGAACTCCATTTCAAGCTGATGGATGCAGGCAATGCTGCGGTGGCCGGATAACTGGCGCATCCCGCTAATGCGGATACTTCGCCCCTCCACCACCACCTGCAGGCTATCGCTGTGGGTCCCGGCTAGCTCGGCGTAGAGGAGGTATTCATTTTCGGTTTCGTAAATATCCACCGCCGGCTGCCAGCCGCGGCTTTCCGCAGGAATCATGCGGGCAATGGACATGCTGCGCAGTATGCGTCCACTCTGTTGCTGCATCTGCTCAAGTTCTTTCAACAATTTTTTGCTGAACTGATCCATAGGGGCTCCGTAGTGCACTACCCGGATTTGGCTCCAGGTCTTTTGTTGCATTTTTTGCCAGGCAATTGCGCGGGTCCTGCAGCTTACAGCTTACCGTCGCACTGTGGCACTGACCATATACCTTTAAGCATGATCCCGCTGCTGGCAATTTAAGTTCGCAGGAAAAACAGGGAAAAGCTCAGTCTGATGCCAGGATAGCGGTAACACGTTTTCCATTTTTAGTTGCTTTTCAGGGCAGGGGCATTAGTGTGTGCTGCGTAATTAGGCTCTATTGAAGCTCTACGGTGTTTTTCTGTGCCTTTGAGCATTTTTTGTTTTTAGCCTGGCGGCGGCTCAAGCGAGATGTCGAAGCCCCGTCCAATGAATGGAGGAGAATATGAGCAGTTCATGTGGAAGTTCCTGTGGCAGTGCTGAACAGGGAACCTGTGGTTCCGGCGATGCGCGTGTGGCGCAGCAGGACATGGCCATCAACAGATCGCTGGGAAAAATCAAGAACAAGATTCTGGTGATGAGTGGCAAGGGTGGTGTTGGCAAATCTACAGTTGCGGTGAATCTGGCCCTGAGTCTTGCCAACCGCGGGCACAAGGTAGGGCTAATGGACGTGGACCTGCATGGCCCGGATGTATGCCGTATGCTTAACCTGACCGGTATGCTGGTTGCACCCGAAGATCCGAACGCTCTGGTACCACCCCTAACTTATAATGACAGCCTCAAGGTGGTGTCCCTTGAATACATGATGAAAAATCGGGACGAAGCCATTATCTGGCGCGGGCCCCTGAAAATTCAGGCCATTCGCCAGTTTGTCTCGGACATGGACTGGGGCGAGCTCGATTATCTGGTGGTGGATGCACCTCCGGGCACCGGCGATGAGCCTTTGTCCGTAGCCCAGACCATTCCCGGTGTACAGGCTCTGGTGGTGACCACGCCCCAGGAAGTGGCCTTGGCAGATGTACGTAAATCCATCAACTTCTGCAAGGCAGTGGAAATGCCCATAGTTGGTTTGGTGGAGAACATGTCCGGCTTTGTTTGCCCGCATTGCAATGAAACCGTGGACATTTTCAGCAAGGGCGGCGGTGAGCGCACTGCTAAAGAGTTTGATCTGCCCTTCCTGGGCAGCATCCCCATGGATCCCCAGGTGGTCAGCGGCGGTGATAGCGGTGCTCCGTATCTTTCCTCTGATGTGGATTCCCCGGCAATCAAGGCCTTTCAGGGGGTGGTCAGCGCAGTGGAGCAGCGCCTGCCCCCTGGTCCAGCACTGGCTAATCCCTTTACCGGTACCTGTGCCTGCAGCTCCGGCGGTTGCGGGCTTGGCTAAAAAAGGTTGTTGCCAGTCAATCTGCTCAGGCTTGGGGCTGAGCAGATTGACTGGCACAAAAGATCTTCCAGAGGAGGAAAACACGGCATGCACGTGCAACAACTCGTTGTCGGAATGATGGGTGTTTGCTGCTACATTGTTTCATGCGAAAAAACCAGTGAGGCAGCTATAATCGATCCGGGTGGAGATGAAGACCGTATCCTGGCCAGTCTGCAGGAAAAAAGACTAAAGGCCAAATATATTATCAATACCCATGGTCATCTGGATCATGTCTGCGGCAATGGCGCGGTGCAAAAGGCCACTGGTGCTAAAATCGTCATGCACGAGGCGGACATTGCCTATTTTGGCGACTCTGCTATAAAACGTTATTTTTCCGGACTTGGTCTGCCCGAGTCGCCGCCTGCGGATGTGGCGGTGCGGGATGGTGATACCATTGCCATCGGCGAGGAACAACTGCAGGTACTCCACACGCCAGGCCACACCCCCGGATGCATGAGCCTTTACAGTGCACCACACTGCTTTACCGGCGACACTCTTTTTGTTGGCGCTGTGGGGCGCACAGATTTTCCCAAGGGTTCCATGCAGCAGCTTATTGACAGCGTTCGCACCAAGCTTTTGACCTTGCCGGCAGACACCATCGTCTGGCCCGGTCATGGCTATGGCGGCCTGCAGTCCACTATTGGTCAGGAGGCAAGAACCAACCCCTACCTGTAATCAGCTCCTCTTGATGAGCGTGATTTGGAAACCGGAACTGGATGCATTTCCCTTCCGGTTTTCTTTTTGCACAGATTGTCTGTTGTATTAAATGACTCAAGACGGGAGGAAACCCCATGCGAGCAATAATTCTTGGCACAGCTGGGCATGTGGATCATGGTAAAACCAGCTTTATCCGGGCACTGACCGGAATGGACTGCGATCGGCTCAAGGAAGAGAAGGAGCGCGGCATCACCATTGAGCTCGGTTTCGCCAGTGTTGATCTGCCAGGTGGTCAGCGGCTGGGGATTGTGGATGTGCCCGGTCATGAAAAATTCGTCCGCAACATGGTGGCCGGGGCAGCGGGGATGGATTTGGTGGCCTTTATTGTAGCTGCAGATGAGGGTATTATGCCCCAGACTGAGGAGCATTTTGAGATCTGCCGCCTGCTGGGGGTACGCGACGGAATTATTGTGGTGACCAAAAAGGATCTGGTGGAACCCGACTGGTTGGAGATGGTGGAGGAGGAGCTGCGCGAGTTTTTTGCCGACAGTTTTCTTGCAGCAGCACCGGTGCTGACGGTGGACTCTATCAGTGGTGAGGGTATGGATGCAGTGCGCAGCGCCCTTGCCGCCAAGGTGGCGGCACTGCCGCGCCAGGATGAGTTTGGCCCCTTCCGCCTGCCCGTTGACCGGGTATTTTCCATGAAAGGATTTGGCACTATTATTACTGGTACCGCACTAAGCGGTCGCATTGAGACCGGGGCTGATCTCACTTTTTATCCCGGCGGGTTAACCGCAAAAATTCGGGGCATGCAGGTGCACGGCCAAGAGGAGAAGCTGGTTGAGGCCGGCCATCGCACCGCCATCAACCTGCAGGGGGTTGAAAAAGAGCAGATTAATCGGGGTGATATGGCTGCCAGCCCAGGTGCCATGGTGGCTTCGGGTATCTTCGATGTGGAACTGCAGGTGTTGGCCTCTGCTACCAAGCCATTAAAGCATCGCAGTCAGGTGCGGGTACATGTGGGTACACGTGAGATTACTGGCCGGGTTTCACTGTTGCAGGCAGATGCGCTGGCGCCCGGCGAGCAAGGCTATGCCCAGCTCATTCTTCAGCACAAAGCAGCGGCCTGGCCGGGTGACCGTTTTGTGGTGCGCAGCTATTCGCCTGCTGCAACTATCGGCGGCGGTCGCCTGCTCAGTATTGCGCCCAGGAAACGGAAGCGCTTAAGCGAGGCGGACTGCGCCAAGGCAGCCCAGGCTTTGGCTGTGTATGCCGGAGAGGAGCAGGAAGCGATTGTTCTGCAACTTCTTGAGGAAAGTGGTTTGCATGGCCTGGACATAGTGCAGCTGGCAGCCCGTAGCGGCAACTACGGCAAACGCCTACAGAGGCTGCTGCAACATCCGATTTCAACCGGTGCAGTAGTAGTGGTGGACAGTGACACCCAACGTATGCTGGCCGCATCTGTAACCCGGCTTGTCCAGGAACGCATCCTTGCAGCTTTGGCAGCGTTTCATCGGAGAAATCCCCTTAAAAACGGTATGGGAAGGGAAGAACTGCGCAGCCAGATTCGACCGGCAGTGGACGCGCGTCTGCTTATGCACCAACTTAGTGTTCTGGGTAAAAAAGGAGAAGTGGTCCAGGAGGGAGGCGAGGTACGCCTCAGCGGGCATGTGGTACGGCTGCAGGTGGATGAAGCGGCCATGGAACAAAAGCTTGAGGGAATCTACCTGAAAGCCGGCCTGACCCCTCCTAATCTGAAGGATGCCTTGGCACTTTTTCCAGATGTTCCAGAAAAACAGAGTCTGCAGATGCTTGAGTTGCTCACTGCCAGAGGTGTGCTGGTGCGGGTGAATGACAGCCTGCTTTTTCACAGGAATGTTTTGGACACCATGCAGGAGCAGCTTGTTGCTGTACTGAAGGAGCAGGGAGAAATCGATACCCCGGCCTTCAAGGACTTAACCGGTCTAACTCGTAAATTTTCCATCCCACTTCTAGAATACTTCGATCGTATTAAGCTCACTCTACGTATTGGGGATAAACGGGTACTGCGCAAAACTTGAAGACAAAAGCCCAGGGATGCGGTCTGTCCCAAGGCTCCTTGATAATACTTACACTTGATCCTGCTTCGGACTGCTGTCAGCGGAGCTGCTCCACTTTGAAATGCGGCGGTATGTCCAGATAAAAAACCGAGACCGGCAAAGGATCAAAAGAGAGTGGGCCGCTTCGTTCCAGAACCAGTTTTCCCTTAACGAGGCTGCCGCTCACCTCTGTGTTTTTAGGCCAAAAATAACCGGTTTCCCGATCTTGGTCATAGCTTAGGTACACGACATCCAGCAGGATCTTGCCGTTTTTATCTAAAAGCAGGTGCCTGGCAACAAGTCCCTGCGCCCGATCCAGCAGCACATGGTGGGTCAGCTCGCGACCATCCTTCCAGACAAACCAGTAGCCGGTCTGTTCCGGATTCTGCGAGGCCTTGACCAAGCCCGAAGCTACGGGGCCAATTCGGCCGGCAAGAAGCGGCCCCATATCTTCCAGGCCAAGAGGCTCCGGCACAAGAGAGCGCCAGGAAGCACCATCGATCTGGCCACGGCGCACCACAGCCCCCCGATTGTCCACCACAGTGAAGAGTTTGCCGTCGGATACTGCCAAGTACAGAGTTCGGCCAAGTGGATCGAAGGTACTGAAACGTAGCTGATCCGGCTCATCTATCTGCAGTAGAGCCTCCATCCGCCCGCTTTGACCCAGGATATCCCAGGAAAGATCATAGCTTGTTTCCACCGAGGGCGGCTGTGGTTCATTGACGAGGGCCTTAAGACGTGCGAGCGCCTGTCGTTGCTCAAGCTCGGGCAGTGGACTGGTTTTAGGGAGTTGTATTCCACTGCAGGCGGTCAACAGGGTGAGCAGCAGGGCGTATGGCAAGTATTTGGTCAGACACCGGAAAAGGAAGGATTTCATGGGGTTTCTTGCTGTTCGATGGAATAGATGAGCTCCAGCACCTTTTGGCGCGCAGTATCGTTTTGGCTGTCAATGTAGGCTCTGAGCAGCTGTTTGTAGACGGTCAGGGCAGCCTCGCGTTTACCCGCGGCAAGATACACTTCGGCCAGATGTTCTTGGATAGCCAGGTCTTCCTGCGTCTGTTGGCTGGCCTTTTCCAGTTCGCTTATGGCTTCGTCCAGTCTGCCCAGCTTGTATAGGACCCAGCCGAGACTGTCACGGATATAGCCGTTGTCCGGTTTGAGACCGGTGGCCTGGAGCAAATAATCCAAGGCTTTTTCCAGGTTGATATTTTTTTCGGCCCAGCTATAGCCGACAAAGTTCAGGGCCGCGGCGTTTTGTGGGTTGATGGCCACAAGTTTTTCCATGGCGGACAGGGCTGCGGCATGCTGTCCCTTTTCTTCCAGAAAAAGACCGTAGGCGTAGAGAAGATCTTCATCTTCGGGATAATGCGCGATGCCTTGTTCAAGCACCCTGCGGCCCATGGTAGGGCGGGCCTGGCTATCATGTAACGAGGCCAGGAGCGGATACATGGCAGGATGCCTGGTGATGGGGCTGGCAATGTTGCGCTCCAGAAACAGTACCGCATCATCTACCCGGTTGAGTTCCTTGTAAAGGCTGACCATGAGGCCGAGGGCATCTGCGTATTCCGGCGCCCTGTTATCAATCAGCCGTACCTGCCGCAGAGCCTCTTCATATTTTTTTTCCTGTTGCAGCAGCAGTGCGAGCAAATAGCGGGCCTCGCTGACGTTGTCGCGGTTGAGCATCTGCTCCAGCAGAATACGCCCCTCTTGATATTTATGCTGCTTGATATACAGCCTGGCGATGGCGATATCCACCCACAGGGGTTTGTCCGCTACTTGGCGCAGGTTGTGCAGCTCCTGCAGGGCAATATCGTCCTTTTCCTGTTGCAGCAAAAGGCGGATCAGGCCGAGGTAGGCATTTTCGTTCTGCTCCTCCCGGTCGATAATATCCCGGTACATGGCTTCCGCCTGGGCAAAGTCCTTCTGTTGCACAAACAGCTCTGCCTCTTCACTCTGCAATTCGGCAGACCAGTTCAGCGCCAGGGCCTGTCCGTAGTGGGTCTTGGCCTCTTCGATCTTGTTTTCGTTGCGTTGGAGCCGGGCCATAAGGACATGGGCCTGGTAGGACTGGGGTTCAAGCTCCAGCGTTTTGTTCAATATGCGGCGGGCCTGATTGGCATGACCGCTGGCAAGGTACATTTCCGCAAGCGGCAGGATGATTGCCGGATCGTCGGGATGGCTTTCGAGAATGTGCTGGTATTGCTGTAGCGCTGCATCTGTGTTCTGCTGTCCCAGGAGGATACGGGCATAGAGCATGCGCATGTTCACATTATCCGGATTTTTGGTGAGATACTGGTCAAGCCACTGGGCTGCCTCTGCGGCACGATCCAGCCGGAGCAGCAGCATGGGCACTTTGTCCTGGGCGTAAGTGGCCTTGTCATCACAGATAACCGCCTTCTCGTAGGCCTCCAGCGCCTCGTCAAACTGCAGCCGCAGTTCGGCATTACGCCCCCACAGGAAGTAGAAATAGGAACAGGCAAAATCGGTATCCACAGCTCCTGCCTGGCCAAGTTGCTGGGAAAGGCTTTTGGGCTCATTGGCTGTAATTCGGGCGGTATTTGCCACGGGCTGACAGGCTCCCAGCCAGAGAGTCAGAAAGATCAACAGGATAGCAAGGGAGAAAGTGCGGATGCGGCTCATGATTGTCGACATGTCTCTCCCTTGAACCCTCTAATATGGCAGAGTTCACTCACCAGTTCGCGAATTTTTTCCTGCACATCCTGGCGCTCGGCTGTGCTGTCAATCCGTTTGATATAGGCATGGGGAAAGGAGGCAAAAAGCCTGTCCACCTTGATGAGCTGGTCCTCCTGTTCAAAGTCATTGGGCCGCTCCCGGCGCTGTTCGCGGATGCGGCGCACTCCTTCTTCTGGCGGTACCTGCAGGAGAAGCACTAGATCCGGTTCCGGGGCAAAGCTGTTTTGGGCAAAAATGGTGGCCACGTCCATGCCTGCAGCGCCCTGGTACGCGGCGGTGGAGAAATAATAGCGATCGGTGAGAACGATTTGGCCAGTGGCCAGAGCCGGGTTGATGCATTCACGAACATGGTCTTGGCGATCAAGCAGGAAAAGCTCCAGTTCCTCTTCCCGGCTGAGCAGTTTCCTTTGACTGAAGAGAGATCGGATACGCCTGCCGTGGACGCCATTGGAAGGCTCTCTGGTCTCCACTACACAGTGCCCCTGTTCACGCAGGAAGGCGGCAAGGAGCCTCAGGTGGCTCGACTTACCGGAGCCGTCAATACCTTCAAAGGCGATCAGTAAACCTTGCCGCATGCTGTCAGCCTTCATGGGCACTCCTGTTTGAGGCCATGGTGCGGGCTAGGTCAAGTGCTGCCGCCAGACTGTCTGCATTGGCCAAACCCTTGCCGGCAATATCGTAGGCGGTGCCGTGATCCACCGAAGTGCGAATAATGGGCAAACCCAAGGTCACATTGACGCCGTCCTTAAAGTGAAGCAGTTTAAAGGGGATAAGGCCCTGATCATGGTACATGGTGATGACCACATCAAACTTGCCTTGGACGGCTTGGTAAAAGACGCTGTCGGGTGGCCAGGGCCCGCTCAGCTCTGCCTGTGGCAGTTCATTGCGAACTGCATCAATTGCAGGCGTGATGATGCGCGCTTCCTCGTCGCCGAACAAGCCCTGTTCGCCACCGTGCGGGTTGAGAGCGGCAACGGCAATGCGCGGTCTGGTGCAGCCAAAGTCCCGCACAAGACTGGCATGGGTTTCATGTATGCAGGCGCTGATAGCTTCTGGCCGTAATAGAGCAGGAACATCTTTCAGAGCTTCATGGATGGTGACCAGTACCACCTTAAGACGTGGCCCAGCCATCATCATGTGCACCCGGTCTGCACCGGTCAGGGCGGCAAGCATTTCCGTGTGGCCGGGATAGGCATAACCCGCCTGCTGGAGACTGAATTTGCTGATGGGGCAGGTGATGAGCGCCGAGGCTTGGCCTGCTAAGATCAGGCTCACCGCAGTTTCAATGTAGCTGGCTGTGGCTTGGCCACAGACCGCGGTTGGCTGGCCCCACTGCAGTTTGTCAGTGCCGGGATTGTCCACCTGCAGCACCGCTATTTGCCCTGCAGTCAGGTTTTGGCCGGGCTGCCAGGCGGCAAACCGAACATCCGCACCAAGAGTTCGTGCGGCGCGTCCAAGGGTTTTTATATCGCCCACCACGGCCACCGGGTAAGCAGGTTCGGGCCGCCAGATGCTATCTCCGGCAAACAGGCGGACGATGATCTCTGGCCCGATACCTGCCGGGCAGCCCATGGTAATGAGCAGCGGTTGTGCGGAACGTGCAGTAGTGTGCATGTTAATCTGTACTGTCAAAGGCGTTTTTTAAGAGTTCAATGCGCTCAACAGTGCCCTTGCCATCAAGAAGGATGCTGACCACATCGAAACGGGCGCAATGTCCGGCAAGACCTTGTCGCATCATATAATCCAGTGCTATTTTTGACAAGCGGCGTTGCTTTGCCGCATTCACCGCCTCAACAGGTGCGCCGAACGTAATGGATCTGCGGGTCTTCACCTCGACGAAAACCAGTGCTTCCTCATGGAGGGCAATAATATCGATTTCGGCAAAGCGCCTGCGGTAGTTGCGGGCTAGAATGCGGTAGCCGAGTTTTTGCAGATACCGTGCTGCTGCCTCTTCGCCAGTGCGGCCGGCAGTCAGGGAAGATTTTGCCTCAGTTTTTCTTACCCCACGTGTGACTCCTTGGCGTAGCCAGAAAAGTCGACGTGTTCTCGTACCCCCTTAAAACTCTTACGGTGTTGCGGGCAGGGACCATACTGAGCAATGGCCTGTTTGTGTGCTCTGGTCGGGTAGCCCTTGTTCTGCTGCCAATTGTAACAGGGATACTGTTCGTGCAGGGTCTGCATGAGCTGATCTCTGTGCACCTTGGCCAAGATGGAGGCTGCGGCGATGGAGGCGCTTTGCGATTCGCCGCGAATCAGGGTTTGCTGTGTTGTAGCCAAAGGTATGGGAAAAGTACCGTCCACCAGCAGGCAGGCAGGGAGGATGCCGTTATTTTTTTGGGCGCAGGCTTCTACGGCCCGCTTCATGGCAAGAAGGGATGCCTGCAGAATGTTAACTGTATCGATTTCTTCTGGCTGGGCCAAACCAAGGCCGAACGTAGCGCCGTTTTCATGAAGTACATCTGCCAGCGATTTGCGTGATTTTTCAGTAAGCTTTTTGGAATCACGAAAGATGTGGTGCTCGCAGTGTTCGGGCAGGATAACGCAGGCTGCCACCACTGGCCCGGCCAAAGGGCCTCGTCCGGCCTCATCCACACCGGCCACCGGACTCACCCCTTGGGCAAGCAGACCGCGTTCAATTGCAAAAACGTCTGGAGCTACATCTTGCGCTGTGCGTCGTATACCAGAGTTGAGTAGGGTCGATTGTGCTGCCCGGTTGTGTTTGCGGGTCATGGTATCATACAGCTTTGTGCAAGTTGGTCAGATAGGCTGTGGCCCGTACACACAAAACAGGCGGGAATGAACAGAAAAACTCCGGAGGCCTGCGCAGCAAGCCTCCGGAGTTGCAATCCCGTGTTTTTGATTGGCGGCGTTTAGCCGCAAGCACTGGCGAATGTGAATACGTATTCCATTCCAGAGTAAAGATACTTTCTAAGAAGCTTTTATTGATATATGTGTCCCAGATGCACCAGCGTACTTTTGGGAGGTTGTGATCAAGCCTGCATAGAGAGATCTTTGATATGAAACGAATTACTTGTTGATGCCGCGTTCGCGAATACGGGCAGCTTTGCCACGAAGATTGCGCAGGTAATAGAGGCGGGAACGACGCACCCGGCCAAGGGTCACAACTTCCACCTTCTCAAGCCTAGGAGAGTGCAGGGCAAAGGTTTTTTCCACTCCAACACCGTGGGATATTTTGCGCACGGTGAAGCTGGCATTCATGTTGCCACGCTTGCGGCGAATGACCACACCCTGATACACTTGTACCCGCTCCTTGCTGCCTTCAATAATGCGGATGTGTACCTTGACCGTATCGCCGGGGCGAAAATCGGGCATATCAAAACGCATCTGCTCCAGATCAATTTTTTCAATTACATTCATGACGCTACCCCTTTGCAGGTCTGTGGCGTAGAGTACGCCGCTTGTTATAGTTGTATTACTTAAAGATAGTAAAAGTAGTGTACTGCCCTTATCCGGCGGCGCCGTCGGGGCAATTGTTAACGCTTCCCATGAGACGGTCCAGAATAATGGCTGCAGCCGACCGCACCGAGAGGTGATTGTAGCTGCCATACCCCAGGATGGGTGGCAGTACCGCATCAGCCTCGTCTAATATTTCCGGGGCCAGGCCCCAGCCAGTTCCGAGCAGTACCAGAAAGGCTTCCCCCTGCCAGAGGCGTGTCCGCATACTGCTGTAGGATAAGTTTTCCCGGCCGTTGCGCGCACAGGTGGCGACCACAGTTGTTCGTTTTCCTTCTAGAGCAGCATTCATACCGGCCACGGCTTCGTGTACACTGCCGCACACCTGTACCAGGTTCAGTGCTTCTCCTCGGTCGGGATTACTTTGCGCACCGTAACCTTGTCGCCAGTGATCAAGTATTTCTTCTGCCATGTGCCGTTGTTCGGCAAAGGGGCTGATCACCCAATACCGATGCACCCCAAAGGTACGGCTGGCCCTGGCGATGTCGTGCAGATCCAAGTTGGTAATGGCGGACCCAATGGACTCACCCCGGCGGTTCAGAACCGGGTAATGTACCAGTGCCAGTTCAAGTCGTGGGCAGATCATACTGATCACACTCTTGCCTGCATTTGCTCAACCTGGGTAAGCAGGCCTTCCTGCTTGAGCACCTTGCGTTCTTCGCGGCTCAGTTCCAATCCTTTAAGCAGGTCAGGCCTTCTGCACATGGTCAGGCGAATCGACTCCACAAAGCGATGGCGATCAACAGCGGCATGATCGCCTGAAAGCAAAACTGCTGGCACCTCCATGCCTTCAAACACAGGCGGCCTGGTGTACTGGCCATGTTTGAGCATATTGCGGCTAAAACTGTCTTTTTCTGCGGAGTCGGCGCAACCAAGCGCTCCCGGCAGCAAGCGACACACAGCATCGGTCACCACCAAGGCCGCGAGTTCCCCACCGCTGAGGACATAATCGCCTATGGAACACTCTTCATCCACAAAGCGCTCGGTAAATCGCTCGTCCACGCCCTCATAACGACCGCAGATGAGGATGAGCTGGTCTAAGCCGGCGTAGTTAAGTGCCTGTTGCTGTGAAAAACACGGTCCCCGCGGGCTCAGTAAGATCACCCGGTGCTTTTCGCCATAACGTGGCACGGCCTTGAGACAGGCAGCCAAAGGTTCCGGCTTCATCACCATGCCCTCTCCGCCGCCGTAGGGGCGGTCATCGGTCATCTGGTGGCGGTCGCATGCATAATCGCGGATGTTATGGATGCGTATGTCAATGATCTGTGCCAAACGTGCCCTTCGGATGATACCTTCATCCAGAGGGCTGGTAAAAAAGTCCGGAAAAATGCTCAGCAGATCAATGCGCATGATACTTCATGGTTCAGCATTTATTTCCAACAAGCCCTGCGGCAAGGAGAATACCACCGCATCGGTACCGATTTGAGAAATGAATGCTGCCACGGCCGGTATTAAAAATTCACGCGTATTGTGGCGTAACACCAGTACCGGAGGCGCTCCTGTATCCAGCACTGCGCATATCCGGCCAAGCGGAATGCCATCATCGGTACTTGCCTCCTTACCCATCAGGGTGTGGAGGTAAAACTCATCTGGGGCCAAGCGCGGCAGATCATTGCTGTCCAGCCAAATGACTTGGTTTCGCAGCAGCTCGGCCGCATCAATACCGTCAATATCCGCCAAGGCAAGAACCAACGCAGTTCCACTCAGTCTGGCCTTGGCTACCCAGTATTCTTTCTTTTTTGTCTCATCCTGGGAAGCAAGAAAAATCCTGGTAAAGGCCAGAAAATTTTCCCTGCGGGCTGTATAGGTTTCGACCCTGATCTCGCCCTGTAAACCGTGTGGTCGAAGTACCCTGCCGATGCGTACAAAGGCAGGCTCCGCCGGAGAAGACTGGTCAGCAGCTTTTGCCATGGCCCGCGTCTATGTTTCTGCTGTAGATCTGCTTACTCTTCCACAATTTCAAGTCGCGCCCTGCGGTCATCAGTCTGGGAGGCCGCCATGATCGAGCGGATGGCCTTGGCGGTGCGTCCCTGTTTACCGATGACCTTGCCGAGATCCTCCTGGGCAACGCGTAATTCATAGGTAAAGGATTCGTCCTCATCCCGGATATCCACACGCACCTGATCCGGGTGGTCTACCAGATTTTGCGCGATGTAACGGATCAGTTCACTCATTATGTCTTGGATTATGTGCCTGTAATCAGGCTGCCTGTGCCGTCGCGCTGCTAGCGTGTTTCTTAATGAGGCTGCGTACGGTAACCGAGGGAATGGCCCCCTTGCCGACCCAGTGCTCCAGTTTTTCGGTATTGATGCTGATTACGGCTGGATCGCGCATGGGATCGTAGGTGCCAACGATGTCCAGGAATTTGCCGTCGCGCGGGGCCTGGCTATCTGCCACAACAATGCGGTAGAACGGTTGTTTTTTCCGTCCTTTACGGGTCAAACGGATATGAACTGCCATTATGTGCTCCTTACTGTGAAACGGGCTGCGGCCCTGATGGGAAACGTATAAACCGAAAACAAATATATCGAATGTCAGCGGCGCAATCCCTTGGGGAGTTTGCGTTTTTTGACACCAGCCAGTATGCCTTTGCCTTTCATCTGTTTCATCATCTTCAGCATCATGGCATAGCTTTTCAGCACCCGATTGACCTCGGTGACTGAAGTGCCTGCTCCCTTGGCGATACGCTGCCTGCGGCTTGCGTCGATGATGCGGTGATTACGCCGTTCCTTTATAGTCATCGAACGGATAATTGCCTCGGTGCGCCCCAGCTCCTTCTCATTTGGCTTGGGTGCATCCTGTACCTGCTTGAGCTTGTTGATGCCCGGGATCATGTCCATGATCTGCTCCAGGCTGCCCATTTTTTTTATTTGCTGAATCTGGTCCAGAAAATCTTCCAGAGTGAAGGTGTTCTTCTGGATTTTTTTAGCCAGTTTTTCCGCATTTTTTTGATCAACAACCGCCTCGGCCCGTTCAATCAGCGATAGAACGTCGCCCATGCCGAGGATACGGGAGGCAGTACGGTCGGGGTGGAAGATTTCCAGCGCATCCACCGATTCGCCCATGCCCACGAATTTGATGGGCTTGCCCGTTACTTTTTTTACAGACAGGGCCGCACCGCCGCGGGCGTCACCTTCCATTTTGGTAAGTATTACACCGGTAATCGGCAGCTGGGCATTAAAGGCACTGGCCACGGTGACCGCATCTTGACCGGTCATGGCGTCGGCGACAAAAAGCACCTCGGCAAGCTGCACCGTCTGGCTGATCGCCTGCAATTCCGCCATGAGCACTTCGTCAACGTGGAGGCGGCCGGCTGTGTCGATGATAACCGTGTCCTGCCCTTGCTGGCGGGCGCTGCTCATGGCCTGGCGGGCAATATCTACCGGACTTTGCGTAGCTTCAGACGGATAAACCGGTACATCGATCTGGGCTCCTAAAACATGCAACTGCTCAATGGCTGCTGGCCGGTACACGTCGGCCGGAACCAGCAGCGGGTGGCGACCCTTTGCCTTGAGCTGTTTGGCCAGTTTGGCTGCGGTGGTGGTCTTGCCAGAACCCTGCAGGCCGGCGAGCATAATGGCTGCCGGGTGCGGGCCATCCAGTTTCAGTGGCTGCGCCTCGGTTCCCAGCAGGCTTACCAGTTCGTCGTGGACAATTTTAATGACCTGTTGCCCGGGAGAAAGGCTGCTCAACACTTCCTGCCCCACAGCCTTTTCCGTGACTGCGGCAACAAATTCCCTGACAACACCAAGGTTGACATCCGCTTCGAGCAGGGCTGTGCGTACCTCGCGCATGGCCTCCTGGATGTTCTCTTCCGTCAGGGTGCCATGGCCGCGAAGTTTCTTGAAGACAGATTCCAAGCGGTCGGTCAGATTTTCAAACATACCCGTCTCTATACAAAAAAAGCATGCGCATGCATGCAGGCAAACTCAGATGCCACTAATAATCGATACAAGGAAGAATTATCTATCCTGAGAAAGTGAAAAAGTCAAGGCTTTCAAACGTGTTTTCACTGCAGTCTCTCTTGTTACAGCTATCCTTTGCCGGTGTTTTCCTTGATCATTTATGCTAAAATGACGCATAGGAAGTAATAATCGCCAGCCAGTAAGGAGAACCACGCATGAATGAGCAGCCGAATGAGCAGTCACAGGAGTCATGTCCGGTGTGCGGAGAGGAAATGGTGCTCGACCCTGATAATCAGGGTGCCTGCTGTACGCGCTGTACCGCTTTGATAGCAGTCATCAACGAGCGCCCGCACCTGGTGCAACAGCTATGGGCTGAGCGGTATGGTGAGGTGGAGCTTGCGCTCCCTGCCCATGAGCGCATAAGCAGTGAGGCGGAATTGCCGGATGTGCTGGACGCCAAGCGCTATCGCACCATTGATCGCGATAACAACAAATGGTACCTGTCTGTGAGCGAACTTGGAGGTAAACCGGTAGAGGTGTTTGCCTCCACTGCCTTTGACCGCGACCACGAGCTGCAATCACGCATCTCCAATCTTACCACCATCACTCGACTTATCTCCATGGTGCTGCGGCATCTTTCCCTGGGCGAACCGCTCACCTACGAAAAATGCCTTAAACAGATTCAGCGCAGTTCGCGCCAGAGAAATGATTTACCCGACATGCTCTATGGCGTTCTGAACCGTTATGTCGTCCGGCCTGTGCCCGACAGGCGCGACAAGGATGGCTGAGATGAAGTGGTGTGGATTGGGCTAGCCCTGTTGTATTTTTTCCATAAAGGATTGGGTGTTGATGATAAACCGTTCATGCTGGCCTCTGCCGATAACACCTTGCTCATCGTGGGTCTTCACTTCAAAAACAAGACGGCGCCTGTCGATTTCCACCAGCTTTGACTCGCACCACACCCGCTTGCCCACCGGGGTAGCGCGTTCGTGACTGACATGAACCTTGGTGCCCACGGTGCCGTGCCCTTCGGGCAGGTGCGGCAACACGGACAGTAAGCAGGTTTTTTCCATCAGGGCCACCATGGCGGGGGTGGCAAAAACCTCCACCAGGCCACTGCCGTAATGGGCAGCCGTCAGCTCTGCTGTCACCACCAGTTCTTCCTTGCCAGAAACGCCTGCGGGGATGTTGAATTGCATGGATGCTCCTTGAAATGGGGGGTTGCGCCCAGGCGCGTCAAAACGCAATTTAGTTTGTACATCTTGCCTGCTGTAATGTACAAATAATTGCCGTGTGTGCCGGGAGAGCAATGTTGAGTATTGGGCCATTGTATGCTACAATGAGCTCGTTGTATAGATGTTATGCAAGACAGGATGCTGCTTCGTGCTACCCGTGTCCTTGGTCTCCTTATCTTGTCCCCGTTCCTATATCGCAGCCGTGCAGAATCCCATGCTTCAGGCCAGCCCAAGCACCGAATCCTGTCAGAGCCACCAAACGCCGGAAGAAGCATCCCGATTGGTGGATATGTACACCTTGCTGTCCCAATTGATGCGTTATCCAGAAGAGAGCGCCATTGTTACCGCAATGGTAGAAGCCCAGATTGAGCTTGCCGGTGCGCTTGACTGGCAGCGTGAGGCCGAAGATGTACGGCAGTGGCGGCAGCAGTGTCCGGATCTGTTGCACGATTTGCGCCTTGAATATACCCGCCTCTTTATTACCGCTGCCCGCCGTAATACCACGGTGCCGCCCTACGCCTCGGTCTATCTGGACAGCGATGCGCTCCTGCAGGGCCGCACTACTGAACGTATCCACGACTTTTACCGCAGTTGCGGTTATGAGCTTGCCGCCGAATCCGAGCCAGCTGACCATATCTGGCTGCAGCTTAATTTTTTGGCTGCGCTCGCCCGTGACGCCAATTTTGAAGCGGAAGAACAGTTTCTGCGTACTTTTTTTCGACCCTGGTTCGTTATATTTAAGGAAAAATGTTTTCAGGCGACCGCGCATCCTGTATACCGGTTGACGCTTATACTCATTGATTTCTTCACCAAGGAGGAACAGTAAATGGCAATGAACCTCACCAGGCGGAATTTTTTGAAAACCGCCTCAATTGCCGCTGCATCCGTCCCCCTTTCCAGGGTCGCGGCCAAAGCGGAATCAGGTGTTGTGAAAAAACCACTGGCTGCACCTGGTTCCTTTAAAAATACCAAGACAGTAGTGGGCGGCGTCTGTGAGATGTGTTTCTGGCGCTGTCAGCTGGTGGGCAAGGTTCGTGACGGCCGCCTGTTGAAGCTGGAGGGCAATCCCAAGTCGATTGATAACGGCGTTTCTTTGTGCGCACGCGGTAACGGTGGCGTGGCCATGCTGTATGATCCAGACCGGCTTAAGTACCCGCTCAAGAACGTGGGCAAGCGGGGCGAACCCAAGTGGGAGCGCATCTCCTGGACCGAGGCCCTGGATATCTGCGGCAGCAAGCTCAAGGCCATTGTCGATCAGCATGGTGCCAAGTCAATTGCTGTGTTCCCGCACGGTTCTTCAGCCAAATATCCGATGGATTTTTTTGAGCGTACCGTGGGCACACCCAATGTGTCGGAGGCCTCCTTCTTCCAGTGCCGCGGCGTGCGCGATATGGCATATATCACCACTTTGGAGATTGCTCCGGATGAAAATGTGGATATGGCCAATGCCAAGGTGATCTTTCTCACCGGATCTCATCTTGGTGAGAATGTGCATGTTTCCCATCTTAAAGGCTATCTGAAGGGCTTGGAACGGGGCGCCAAACTGGTCGTGCTGGATCCGCGTTTTTCGGCCGCCGCTTCTAAAGCCGATATCTGGGTGCCTATTAAGCCTGGCACGGATACCGCCATGCTGCTGGCGATCATGAACTATCTGGTCGAAAACAAAAAATACGCGGTTGATTTCGTGGAAGAATACGGCGAAGGTTTCGAACAGTTCGCCGCAGGCATCAAGGAGTGGACCCTGGAACGGGCTGCAGCTGAGTGTGAGGTTCCTGCTGCGCAGATCAAGCAGATAGCTGATCTGCTGGCTGCTAATATGCCCAATGTGGCCATTCACCCGGGCCGTCATGTCACCTGGTATGGCAATGACTTCCAGCGCGAACGCGCTTTGGCCTGTTTGACCGGTCTTTTGGGTGCAATTGATGTCAAGGGCGGACTGGTTAAGCCCATTGGTCCGAAAGGGCTCAAAGGTACCAACTGGCCGCAATCAGAGGGGCATGGTGAGGGGAATCTGCGCGAAATGGAAGACGTGCATCACTTTCATCCGCCTGGAACTCCCACTGAGTTGATACGTGATGCTGCCATCAGTGGCCAGCCCTATCCGATCAAGGGCTGTGTCATCTGGGGGCAGAACATGATCCAGACGCTTCCGGGTCAGGAAAAAACCATCAAGATGCTGGAACAGATGGATTTTGTCCTGTGTGCGGATGTCATGCCCACAGATGTTACCATGTATGCCGATATCCTCCTGCCAGACTGTTCGTATCTGGAAAAATACGACTATATCAAATCCGGTACCCAGTGGGATCTCTCCGCAGAGCACCAGCAATACATAGCCCCGCGCATGGCCCTGGTGGAGCCTGGCTTTGAACGGAAAGACTGTGTTTGGATCACCAATGAGATTGCCAAACGCATGGGGTATGGCGACAAGATTCCGGTTGCTTCGCAGGAAGAGATGATGGCCAAGGTGCTGGAGGGTGCTGGTCTGACCCTGGATAAAATTCGGGAAGAGGGTGGTATCCATATTCAGCCAGGTGAGGCTCCTTACGGAAAAAATGATTACCTGATCGTGCATTTTTTCAGCGAAGATCTGGGCGAATACGAGTATCCGGCCATCCCCACCTACATTCCGGTGGAACCGCCGCCAGCCGGTTACATGCGGATGTTGTATGGCCGCACTCCGCTGCACACCTTCAACCGTTCCATCAATAACCCCTGGCTCATTCACGAAGCACCCATCAACCCGGTATGGGTCAATGACAAGGTGGCTGCCCGGCTAGGCTTGAAAAACGGTGATACCGTACGTCTGGTCAATCAGGACGGTGTAGAATCACGCACCACCACTGTGGTCAAGGTAACGCCCGGCATCCGTGAGGATTCGGTGTATTTGTACCATGGCTATGGCACCCGCAACAAGGAGATGACCTTCAGCGTGGACAAGGGTGTGGATGACTCCAGCCTGATCACCAAGATTGCCATTGATCCGGAAACAGGCGCGCATGGTCTGCGCAACAACTTTGTCAAACTGGTCAAAGTGGGCTGAAGCCCCAACCGCCAACAGGAGGATTAGACTATGCGCTATGGCATGGTGATCGATATAGACCGCTGCGTGGGTTGTCACGCTTGCGTTATTTCATGCAAGGCAGAATGGGAAGTGCCCACCAAGTATGACCGCAACTGGGTACACCGGCTGGGCCCGGCACAAACCTCCCAGGGCCTTGCTTACACCTACTACCCCGGCTTGTGCAACCACTGCGAAACCCCGACTTGTGTACCGGTTTGCCCGGTTGAAAAGGTGAGGATGACCATGCAGGATGCGAAAACCGGGGAAACCAAGACCATGGAAGTGGCCGCCACCTGGAAGGACCCCTTCAACGGCACGGTGCAGATCGACTACGAACGCTGCATCGGCTGCGGCGCCTGTGCCACTGCCTGCCCCTATCATGCTCGCTACATCAATACCGAACTGGCCGATGAAACCTGTTTAGGCAAGGCGGATAAATGCACCTACTGCATGCCCAGGGTGGCCGAAGGGCTGGAGCCTGCCTGTGTGCAGACCTGCTTGGCCAGGGCGCGTATTTTTGGTGATCTGGATGACCCGGCAAGCGAGATTTCCCAGTATGTGAAGAAGGGCGCGGTTGGCCTGACCTCGCCTGCCGTGCAGATCGGTCCCAACGGTATGTACTATGGCTCTAAAAAGGCGGACATGGAACTGTTGATGACCACCTCCGCACCCAAGGAAATGCCGAAGGTCGTTACGCGCCGTGCCGCCCTTGAGGCCATGCGCCTCACTGCTAAACAGCAAATCAAGGAGGTAGGGCTGCTTGGTCTGGCAGGGGCCCTGGTTGCCAAATCGCTCTCATCTGAGGGTGAAGACAGCAAATAAAATTTTCTCTTGATTGAGCGTTTCCAATGAGCGCCGTCCCCCAGGTTTCTGGTGGCGGCGCTTTTTTCATCTTTTCTGTTTCGACATGCCCTCGATAGGGTATGCTGGCAACAGCATAGCTTATACCCACAGGCATATTTTTTTTGAAGTTCATCCAGTGAGTTTTCCATGAGTGCTCCTTTTGTCCATCTGCATCTGCATACCCAATATTCCTTTCTCGATGGCGCTATCCGCATCCCCGAACTGATCAGCTACACGCAGGAGCTGAATATGGATGCCGTGGCCATAACCGACCACGGTGCCATGTACGGAGCCCTGGAGTTGTATGAGAAGGCCAAGGCCGCTGGAGTGAAGCCGATTATCGGTTGCGAATTCTACCTGGCTGAAAAAAACATGGAGCAGCGCGGGGCAGAAGCTGGTCGTAACTTTCATCTGGTTGCCCTGGCCATGAACAGTACTGGCTATGGCAATTTGATGAAGCTGGCCTCGCTGGCGCAAACCCGTGGTTTCTACCGGAGACCGCGCATTGACTGGCCCACGCTTTTTGCCCACAATGAAGGACTGATTATCCTCAGCGCCTGTCTGCAGGGCGAGTTGGCCTGGCGCTGCGTTCATGGTGATATGGCGGGTGCACGCAGACGAGCCAGGGAGGTGAAACGTGTTTTTGGTGACCGTTTTTATCTTGAGATTCAGGAAAACGGGATACCGGAACAGACTGTGGCTAACCAGGGCATGCTGAGCCTGGCAGACGAACTGGGCATTGAGCTGGTGGCAACTAATGATTGCCATTACCTGCGGGCCGAAGATGCGCATGCCCACGCGGTGCTGCTGGCTATCCAGTCTGGCAAAACCGTCAACGATCCGACCTGTTTTCGCTTTCCCACAGACAGGCTCTATGTGAAGTCGGGTGAGGAAATGCTGCGCGAATTCGACTACTGTAAACAGGCGGTAAGCAACACCTGCGAGATTGCCGAGCGCTGCAATCTCGAACTTTCCTTTGACCAGCACTACTTCCCAGCCTATCCGGTGCAGGAAGGTCATACCCTGGAAGGCGACTTTGCTGAGGCCTGCCGACAGGGACTGAAAAAGCGGCTCAATGATCTGGCCGAGATGCAGGAGGTGGGTTCTGAGCTGGAAGGGATTTACCATGACCGACTGGAGATTGAGATCGGTGTCATCCAGAAAATGGGATTTTCTGGTTATTTCCTCATTGTGGCTGACTTTATCAACTGGGCCAAGGACAGGGAAATACCGGTTGGGCCTGGACGCGGATCTGGTGCCGGCAGTCTGGCCGCCTACTGCATGGGCATCACCGATATTGATCCCATACCCTATGGTCTTATTTTTGAACGTTTTTTGAATGTCGAGCGTAAATCCATGCCGGATTTTGACGTGGATTTCTGCCGTGACCGACGCGACGAGGTCATGGACTATGTGCGCAGGCGCTACGGAGGTGACGACTATGTGGCCCAAATTGTGACCTACGGTTCCATGAAGGCCAGGGCTGTGGTGCGCGATGTGGGCCGCGCACTTGATATTCCACTCCCTGAGGTGGATAAAATCGCCAAGCTTGTGCCGGAAAAGCTGGGCACTACCCTGAGCCAGGCCCTGGAACAGGAACCCCGGCTGAAGGGGGCCATGCAGGATACTCATATTCATGAGCTGATCCATGTGTCCCTGCGCCTGGAGGGTTTGTCGCGACACAAATCCATCCATGCGGCCGGGGTGGTGATTTCACCCAGACCCATGGTCGAATTTTTGCCGGTATGCGTAAAGTCAGACAAGGAAGGCTCTGGCAAAGAAATCCTGACCCAGTATGCCATGAACTATGTGGAAAAGGTCGGTTTGATCAAGTTCGATTTTCTTGGTCTCAAGACCCTGACCATGATCGACAAGGCCTTAAAGATGATCAGGGAGGATATTGGCCACAGAATCGACCTGAACAAGCTACCCATGGACGATGCCAAGACCTATGCCCTGCTTTCCCGGGGTGATTGCCTGGGCATTTTTCAACTGGAAAGCGACGGTATGCGCAACCTGGTTAAGCGGTTGCAGCCTGAGCAGTTCACAGATCTGATCGCCCTGGTGGCATTGTACCGGCCAGGACCACTGGACTCCGGTATGGTGGACGATTTTGTTGAAACCAAGCATGGACGCAGGCAACCGGATTACCCTCTGCCCGAAATCAGGGAGGTGTTGGAGGAGACCTACGGAGTTATCGTCTACCAGGAACAGGTCATGAAAATTTCCAATATCCTGGCCGGCTACAGCCTGGGTGATGCTGATATTCTTCGCCGAGGCATGGGCAAAAAGAAGGCGGACTTGATGGCCCAGGAACGGGGCAAATTCATGGCCGGGGCGGACAACCGTGGTATTGATGCCGAGCGCGCGGGGTATGTTTTTGATCTGATGGAGAAATTTGCCGGATATGGCTTCAATAAGTCACATTCGGCCGGTTATGCGCTGGTGGCCTATCAGACTGCGTATCTTAAGGCGCATTATCCGGCGCAGTTTATGGCAGCTCTTTTGTCCTGTGATGTGGATAACACCGATAAGGTGGTGAAATATATCCAGGAATGCCGGCAGATGCGCCTTGAAGTCCTGCCCCCTGACATCAACGCATCGTATCGGGACTTCACGGTGCACAACAACGATATCCGTTTCGGTATGGCAGCCATTAAAAATGTGGGCGGCGCTGCCCTGGATTCCATTATTGATGAGCGTGCAGCCAATGGTGAGTTTCGTTCACTTACGGATTTTTGTGCACGGATCGATGGTACCAAAGTGAATCGTAAGGTGATCGAGAGTTTGATCAAGGTCGGTGCCTTTGATTCCCTCAACATCCACCGCGCCCAACTCATGGCCATGCTGGATCTGAGTCTGGAGCGCGCAAAGGCACTCCTGCGCGACCGTCTCAGCGGACAGATGAGCCTTTTTGCCCTGGGACCGGCTTCCATGCAGGAAACAGAGACCGCTGAAGTGGAGGTGCCGCCAGTAGATACATGGCCGGAATTGCAGCGGCTTGCCTTTGAAAAAGAGACTGTGGGTTTTTACCTGACCGGACATCCACTTGAGTCGGTTGCCGCAGAACTGGGGCTGATAACCGGTTGTGATATTGCGTCACTTGCCAGTCTGCGCGAAGGGCAGGTGGTTCGGGTTGGCGGGCTTGTCACCAGTTACCGTGAGCATAAGACTAAAAAGGGCGAGCGCATGGCTTTCGCCGTTTTGGAAGACATGGAGAGCAGTGTTGAGCTGGTGGTTTTTCCCTCTGTGTTTGCGCAGTACGATTCGCTGCTCACCAGTGATCAGCCCCTGGTCGTGACGGCCACGGTGGAGCAGGCTGAGCGTGGGCCAAAATTAACTGCCGAGGAGATCAGAACCTTGGCAGATTCCCTTGAGAATTGCTGCGAACAGGTTTTGGTGAAAGTTGCTGCAGAGTCCCTCTCGCGTCAACACCTGGCGAATTTGAAGGAGCTATTTTTTCAGCACCATGGCACTGTTGCTGTGCAGATCACCCTGGGGTTTCCACAGCGGGGCGAGGTGGACATTGTCGCCCACAGTGATATGGGAGTGCGGCCCAACCGTGGTTTGCTGCGCACTATTCGGGAGCAATATGGTGAAGCTTCGGTTGGGTTGCGCATGCGGGAGCCGGAAGCTGCTCCCAGGAGAAATAGCTGGGCTAATGGCGGGGCCTGGAAAAAGGGGAACGGAGGGGGCAAGAGAACTCCAATACCGGGGTAATTTTAATTTTAGCTCAAGAATGCACGGCAAATACGACGCAGGCGTTTCCTTTGCACGCTGAAAAGTATCTGTAATGCCAACCTAAAGAGTGCTTTGACGTGGAATTGGAGGATGACAAAATCTGTCCAGCTGCGCCGAATTCAGCCGCAGCTGGACAGATTTTGTTTGCAGGGAAAATGAATCAGATCAGACGTTTTCGAAGACTTCATATTCGGTCGGCGCCCCCAACAGGGCGTCAATTTGATCCTGCAAAACCTTGCGTTCGGGGCTGAACCACCAGTTGCGCCAGTCATCAAGGGTCTGCCAGGTACTGATAACCAGATTGGTACCCTCTTGATCCATCCGGGCAAAGGTTTCGCCGGAGATATATCCCTTCTGGTTGAGGGTGTGCGCACGTAACTGCCGCAACAGGATGTCCAGCTCTTTGTTCTTCTCTGCGCTTACCCTTCGCTTGATGAGAACCTTAACCGCCATATCCACCTCCTTATCTTTAGTGTTGCGCGATTTGCGCCGGAGTATCAGGGAGAAAGGGAGCCCGACCCACACCGCCTCAACCAGCGCGAAAGGTTAATTTACCTTAAGTTTACCCCCGGTACCCATACCTTTGGGGCCGGTCGCTTCCTGCGCCTGGTAATTTTTGGCAGCCACTACCAGATTGTTGAACGCATCGGTCATCGCTGCAACCACCACCTTACCCTGGGGTGTATTCTTGTAGGCGCCCAGACCGCCACCGGCACTGCTTCCTAAAAGGCCCATAATTCCACCAACATCCATGGAGCTGCCGCTGCCCTCAGCCACTGCTACCTGTACGCCGGAGCGGTTATCGACCAGGGCCAGCATGCTTTGCGCCCCCTTGGTTTGAATATTGCTGCCGATCATGGCGCCAACCGAACCGAGCAGACCGCCAACCGCGCCTCCGATTCCACCTAGATTGTCTGATTGGAAAATCAGCGTCGGCGTAACTGTGTAATCGGCAGATACCAGCTGGCCTTTGCCAAAGCTACTGTCTTTTCTAAGCTCTCCCATTGCTTCCAGTTCGCGTTCACGCATGACACTGCCCATGCCGGCACCACGTTCAACCACAACGAAACAGTTACTCTGCTGTGCGAGAAGACGGAGTACTGGCACGGTCGACTGAAGGCCGTGTTGGCCGAGATACGAATACCAATTGGAGGTGTGATCTTCGTTGACGGCCAGAGTGCCGAAGGGGGAGGTGCAGCGTTCCAGATTGACATTGACATTGGAGGCACTTGCACCGCCCGCGCTGCCTGTGGCCGCGGTTTTTGCACTGGAGCTGCCCATGTTAACCTGGCTGCAACCTGTGACAACGATCAGGGCTGCCACAGCACACAAGATGAAATGTTTCATGGTTTTTTCGCGACCTCGCTGAACGTGTGATTTGAATTGAGATGCAGCTGGATGGGGTCACCCGGCATGCAGGGTATAGTTTGTGCCGCATTGCCTTGGTTGAGCGCTATTTCGATATATCCTCCACTGTCAATGAGATAACAAAAAGCAGCTGGCCGAGCTTCGCTGTAGCAATTTACCGGTTCACGTACAACTATATTCTTGATTGTAAGTGCAGACAAGTGGCTGCAGGAGATATTGTCCCGCAGAGGATGGAAGCTGGTGCGAACATTACCGAAGCGATCCACGGACAGCACCTTGCCGTTCAGACAGGAAGGCGATTCGAATGTGTTGTCGCTTGATAGATCCTGCTGCCTGACCAGTGTATGTAGGGGCAGCTGGTGGCCAAGCTCAGACAAACTGCAGCCGCAAGCCAGGCGGCCTGCGGCTGGAGCGAGGATATCCCTGCCGTGGAAGGTATGGCTGGTCGCAGTGGCATCGGCAGGAAGTGCGAGTTGATGGGCAAGCTCAATGCGATTGGCGTTGAGCAGATAGCTGAGCGTACCGTTATCCGGGGTCAGGAAGAAGTGCCCTCCACCGCCTGCTGCCAGAAGCCTGCGTTCGCTGCCGACCCTTGGATCGACCACAATCAAATGGATTGTGCCACGCGGAAAGAAGCTGTAGCTATCAAAAAGGCAACGGGCAGCAGCGGCAATATCCCACGGTGGAATGCTGTGGTTAAGATCAACCGGGAGGATACGTGCACAGGTCTGCAGAAGTTTACCTTTGAGCTGACCTACATAGCTATCCTGCCAGCCAAAGTCGGTGATCAGGGTAACGACTTGAAAAGCAGATGCGTCCACGAGGCCCATGTCATAAGAGAAAGGCTTGAGCGAGACTGCGCAGGCTAAAAAGGCCTGCTACCGCCAAACTGCGTACAAAACCTGTTTGTCTGTATCAAGGCGACTTCGCCTGGGTCAGGCTAGGCTTGGCAGGTGCAGTAATTCCGGCTCGGTTCAGCTCTGCTGCAAGCGGGTAATGAAGAGGTCGGCCTCGCGGATGGACTCCTCCATTTCTCGGACGAGCTGATCCACGTTGCGCTCCAGACTGAGCAATTCACCCTGCAATGAGGCAATGGCCTGGGCGTTCAGGTTGTGCTTGAGATAGAGCACTTGATCGTGGAATATTGTGAGAACGGGCTGTATCTTGCTCTCAGCCCGTTTCATGGCAGTAATCAATTGTTCGTACTGACGCCGGGTGCTTTCCAGCTTGCGCTCACTGTCCTGACGCAGAGAAGCATTGGTATACTGCTTCAATTCGGCTTTCCATTCCCTGAAGAGCGCTTCGGAAACTGACTCGACCGCGTCTATCCGCTGGTGGACCTGGTCAGCCTTGCCCTTGCTGCGTTCATACTCGCTGTTGAGCTTTTTGTACTGAGCCTCCAAGTTACCGCCACGGACCTGCACCACTTCGGTAAACTGCTCCAGGGCTGACTTGAACTGCTCCTTGGTTTCTGTCTGAGCATCCCGCGCCTCTTTTACCCGGTTCACCATGATGTCGCGCTTGTGAACGCCAAATTTTTCCATGGTATTGTAGTAGGCGCTGGAGCAACTGGTCGCCAAGAACATCAATGCAATGGCACATAAAATCAGGAAGAATGACATCGGCTGGCGCTGATAGCGAACAGGTATATCAAGGTGCTGGTCCATGAGCGTCTCCTACCATAGGGTTGCGTGTCTCAATCGCAAGGGCTTGTCCGATTGTTCCAAAACAAGCGGGATTATGAGGAAGCTGGGCAGTGGGCGCAGGAGCCGGAGCCGCCTCGGCAGGGCGGAGGTGCCGGCTTGGAATCGGCCGGAGTTTTAGCATTGTCCTTGGCATGGGTATAGCCGTCGGCATACCAACCACCGCCCTTAAGGAGGAAGGAGGATGCGGAAATGAGTTTACGAACCGGCTGGCCACAGTCAGGGCAGGTGCTCAACGGCGCATCCTTAATGGACTGACTGACTTCAAGGGTTTTGTCACATTGATTACACTCATACTCGTAAATGGGCATAGCTGAACTCCGTTTGAAAGACAAATACAGGTAAAAAGAAAGATGAGAAACAATCAAATTATAAAATGACAAACGAGTCTGTCAACTCCTACCATGGGGAAAACGGGCATTCGGTCGTTGGTCAGAGATGGCGATCAGTGCAAACCAAATAGAAAAGTTATGGACGAACACTGTCATCACTGATCCAGGACAGGGCCGCTGCAACCCGGGGAAATCCGATTACTGAAATAAGCAACAAAAGGCTGTGTTCAATTTCCTGAATAGTGGCTCCTGCCGCCAATGCCCTTCTGGCATGGGAGTGCACTGATCCTTCTGACTGCATGGCGGCTGCAGCTGCGAGCTGAATAAGGTGCCCTTCTTTCCTTGGAACTGGCCCGGCTTCAGCTAAGGATTGGCCCAAAGCCTCGAGATGATCGATGATGGCTGGGTAGGATTCACGAATTTTCCGGTACATGGCCGGCTTTTGGGTAGGATTTTGCTTGTCTGCCGACATGATGCTGCTCCTGGTGCAGTAGATTGGTATACAGTAGCCTTGCGAGTGTTATATAAAATGGGCAACACCGTATGAAAATGCAGTGTTGCCCAAAACTGTTAAGGCGTCATTAAATGGCCGCTTCAGTAAAAATCAAATTTTTTCAAAAGGTAGACCGCAAGATAATATGATACAACCAGAATTCCAGTCCAGCCAAGCAAGAGGATGATACTCATGATGCCCATAGTTTGCTCCTGATATCCGTAGTTTTTCCTCGGCTTTGAGTGCAATATACCCAAGGAAAACAGGTAGTGTAGGGTTTAATATGAAGATTGGTCGTTCACGTCTTCCATCCGCATTTTGCTCCTGTCCATAGCCCACCAGACATAGGCTATGTAACCCAGTACAACGGGAATACCCAGGGCGACATAGGTCATCACCGTGAGAGTGTAGGAGCTGGACGAGGCATTATAAATGGTCAGGCTAGATTGCAGATCAACCTTGGACGGGTAAAAAGAGGTGTTGTTGTAAGCCGGAAGCATGAGGACGGTGAGGCCAACCAGCACTGTGCCCAATCCGCCCAGCCAGATGCCCTTGTTCTGTTCTTTCACTGCTGTGTGCCATACGCTGTACAGCAGCGACGCCAGCCCGGCCAGCAGCATAAGGAGCAGCCAGGGGTTGGCAAACAGGTTCTTCAGATATTTGAAGCCGACTTTGGCAATGGTGCCCTGCTCGTCAACTATGCCATAACCAGGCATCAGTACAAGAAACAGCACCACAATCACCAGAAAGGGCAGGGAGTAGGTACAGTTATTGCCGCAGGCGTTGCGCAGCCTTTTTTCCATTTCAGGCGCTGTGCCTGGAGCAATGTTGTTGACCAGATACATGGCACCTAAAGTGCGTGCATTCAGCACCAGGAAAACGCCCAGGGAAACATTAAAGATACTGTAAATGGATAGGCTGAGGGCCGCTTCCAAACCCCGGAAAGGGTGAGTCCAGGTGACAAAGTTGTTGGCATCCAGGGTGAAGTTCGACCCGGTAAAAAAGGTACCCACAGCCGCACCGATAAGCAGGATACCCACTGAACCATTGATGAACAGGAAGAGTTCGTACACGGTGCTGCCAAAAATATTGCGGGGTTTCTTGCGGAATTCGTAGCTGACCGCCTGCAGAATAAAGGTAAAGAGGATGAGCATCCACACCCAGTAGGCACCACCGAAGGAAGTTGAGTAAAATTTTGGAAACGATGCAAACAAAGCACCACCGAAGAGCACCAATGTGGTGAAGGTCAGTTCCCACTTGCGGCCCAGCGAATTGATGACCAGGTTTTTTTCTGCCTCTGTTTTGGCCACCTGCCAGAGTAGGGTTTGGCCGCCCTGGACAAAGTTCATAAACAGGAAAAGCGCACCAACAACGGAACAGAGCAGCCACCAGAGATGCTGCAGGGTTGTGTATTCAAGGTTGATCATGTCAGTTTTCCTCCGGCCCTATACTGATCTGCTTGAGCATGATGCTGATTTCCGCAATCAAAAGGGCGGTAAACAGAAAAAGAAAGATGAAGAAGGTGGTTTGCACAGTCGCAGTCGTGAGATTAGTGCGGGCAACCGTTACCGGTAACAGGCCCTGAATGGTCCATGGCTGGCGACCGACTTCGGCCACAACCCAGCCTGCCTGGCCTGCGATGAGGCCGAGAAAATACGTGATAGTACCAAAACCCAGCAGCCATTTTTTCCGTTCAAGCGTACCTTTTTTGGTGAAATACAGGTAGGCGATAAAGATAAGCGGGAATAGCGTACCCAATGATACCATCACATGGAAGGCGTAGAAAGACAGGGCTACTGGCGGTACAGCTTCCTCAGGAGTCCTCAGGTATCCGTAGCCTAAAAATTCCTTGGTTTCGTTGAAGGCGCTGAGATAGGTTGCGGCTGCCTCTTCATCCCCGCTTTTTTTTGCATGCCTGTAGCTGTCAAGGTTGGCGATGGCCTCCTTGCCACGCACCATTTTCTGGGCAGAGCCCATAATGTTGTATTCAGGGTTGCCGTATACCAGGTCCTTCATGCCGGGGACAAAGCTGTTAAAGGAGCGGTTGGCCATCAGGCCGAGCAGGTAGGGAAAGTGAACTTCGAAATGGAAGGGTTTTTGATCGTCAAAAACCTGCTTGTCCCGATTGACAATGCCAAAGGCGGCAAGTCCGGCGTTGATCTGACCTTCATAGAGGCCCTCAAAGGCTGCCAGCTTCATCGGTTGAACCTGCGCAATCTCGTAGGCGCTTTCATCACCGTTGACTATGGTAAAAATAGAGGCAAAAACACCAAGCACCGCAGCCACCACAATCGAGCGTTTGGCCATGAGCTGGTGTCGGCCCCTGAGCAGATACCAGGATGAAATGGAAATGATGAAAAGGGCTGCCGTCAGCATGGACGAACTGGTGGCGTGGGTGAATTTGTTGATGGCGTAGGGAGAAAGGGCCACTTCGGCAAAACTCTGCATCTCGAAGCGGGCGGTTTCCGGATTGAAGGCCTGACCGACCGGATACTGCATCCAGGCATTGGCTACCAGAATCCATACCGCGGACATGTTGCTGCCTATGGCTACCATCCAGGTGGAAAAGAGGTGGAATCCCTTGGAAACCCGGTTCCAGCCGAAAAACATGACGGCAAAGAAAGTGGCTTCCAGGAAAAAGGCAAAAATACCTTCAATGGCCAAAGGAGCACCGAAGATGTCGCCAACCATCCAGGAATAGTTTGACCAGTTAGTACCAAACTCGAATTCGAGGATGATACCAGTGGCCACCCCAATAGCAAAGTTGATGCCAAAGAGTTTCATCCAGAATTTTGTCAGCCGCTTCCATTCTTCGTTGCCGGTCTTCACGTAAATGGTGTGAAAAAAGGCGATAATCCAGGTAATGCCCAAGGTCAGTGGTACAAACAGCCAATGGTACATGGCGGTCAGGGCAAATTGTGCCCGTGCCCAGTTCACCATGCTCAGGTCCATGATTTCCAGCATACTCTCTGTCTCCTCGTTTCAGTGCGTCATACCTTGCGCCGGCAGGGTCAGCTGATCCACCACATGCTCGGCACGTTCTTGATCTGTATCAAACTGGGTTTTCAAAAAATTGGGAAAGAAGAAAACCTTCAGAATGGCGAACATAATGAACAACTTAATGAAAATGATTTTCCACAGAGTTCGTCCGATCGTCATTTGTCTGAAGCCGTTGACGTAGAACAGGATGATTCGTCGGATCAGGCCTGGTTGTCGCGCGCGTTGCTCTATCATGGAGTGCTCCATCAGGCCTTGGACGGGTGCGGCAATTTTTGTGTTGCCGCCGCATCGCTTGCGCAGCTAGTGGATGCTTGGGGCAACTGGCCGGGTATCAGGGGTTTAGTCTGGCAAATCGTGCCTTGCTGCAGGTCTGCCAAGCTTACTGCCGCCAGGGTTGAGCGCAGTTGGTCACGGGCGTTGAGCCACACCCGGTGCACCGAACATTCGGGCTGGGAGCCACAACTCTCTGGCCGGATGATACAATCATTCAGATAAATTTCCCCAATCATGGTTTCCACCACCTGTAACAGGGAAATATCACTTGGTTTTTTTGACAAAATAAAACCGCCGCGGGCACCTTGGCGGATTTCGATAAAACCGGCTTTTGCCAGCTGCTGGGCAATTTTTGCCAGGAAATGGGCCGGAATATCGGCGCTTTCGGCTATTTCTTGTCGGCTGACCAGATTACCCTGTCCTTTGTCGCAAAGGTAGAGCATGCACCGGACAGCATATTCACCAGCTCGTGTGAGTCGCATAGTACGTATCGGGAAAAATTGAGAGGATAAAAATGATCCTATTTTTTATCAGGATTGTCAATTGCCTGCAACAGAATTATTATAGGCAATGCCATGGCGACACCACTACAACCACCAATAAAGGATACGGGCCCGACGGACAGTACCAAAGCTGCCTGCTCTTGTCGAGGAAAGTGAAAGTGTTTAATATACTTGGTTATAGTAATATTTCCCATCCAGACAACCGAGCACTTTAGGGAGATGGTAATGGAAGCGCAGGGCAGTGCAAGGGAACAGTTGAGGTTGGAGTTGGCCGTAAAACTGGCGCAACTAGAAGAGGTAAAAATGAAGGCGCGGTTGGCGGCAGCTGAGGCAGAGGCACGTTTTGCTGAAGATATCGGCAGCCTGGAACAGGAGGCTCAGGCACTTAAGCAGCAATTGAAGGCTGCCGGAGGGATACATTCCGGAACAGGCGATGCGGCGTGGAATGATTTGTGCGACGGTGTGTCCCAATCTACCAAGGCGCTCGGCAATTTGATTCGTAATGCCTTGGACAGGATGTAGGCTTCCGTGCTTGTTGCTGGACAATGGGAGAGGAATCACGTATATACTTCGCGTGATTGATACATTGATCTGCCCCGTTGCCCGGGAGGCTTCGGCCCACAGTTACTGCAATAGCTCGATGAAACTACGCCTTTTCACCATTTACCTGGCGGCCTTGGCCGCCGTTTTCTGTCTGTATTCTCCCCCCGCTCAGGCGGCGCGGGAAAAGGCACCAGAAATCCAGCATATTGTTGTGACCAGTGCCGATGGCGTGCTGCAACTATCAGCCTCGGTAAAGAATGCTTTTAACCGAATTTTGCTCAACGAACTGCGTAGCGGCACAGAGCTGACTTTTGTTTTTTCTGTTGAGCTGGTGCACAAGGGTACAAAGTGGTTTGATACTTCCATGCGTCGCACTTCGACCAGCCACAGCCTGAAATACGATAAAGAGCGGGGAGAGTATCTGTTTTCTACTCCCGAAACCAGAGAAAACCCGCGCCAGACCGCCTCCTTGGTTGAAGCTGAACAGTGGATGAGCACCTTTAGTCAAATGCACATAGCAGAGCTTTCTTCCCTGGTTGCCGACGCCCCTTATGCTATTCATATGCAGGCAGTGCTGAAACAGGGTAGGCTGCCGTTCAACCTCGGACGCTTTATTCCCGTCTGGCAGATCAGCGGTATTCAGACAGACAGACGTACTATAGAATTCAGATACTGAGTTTTTTCTTCCATGCTTACCGCGGAACAGCGCAAAGAAAAGCAGCGTTTTATCCGTAGGGTCATTATTTTTTGCCTGCTGCTCATCCCTGTCCTGGGCTATGTGCAGTACCGACTACTTGGTGCCCAGCTGTTTGGACAGTTGCGCCTTGATACCGCCATCTTTTTTGGGCTGATCAATCTCAACGCCCTGCTGTTGCTGGTGATGCTGTACATGGTGCTGCGCCAGCTGGCGGAGCTCTTTTTTGAACGCAGACATCAGCTTTTTGGTTTTAAGCTGCGCAGCAAGCTGGTTATCTCCTTTATTGCTCTTTCCTTTCTACCCACAACCCTGCTTTTTCTTTTTGCCTTTGGCTCCATATCCACCTCCATGGACTATTGGTTCAACTCCAAGGTGGAGGAGTCGCTCCAGGCCTCGACCAGCATGAGCCAGTCCGTGTTCAACGATACCCGCAAGCAGGCGGCGTTTATCAGTGCGCGACTTGCCTTTCTGCTGGAATCCAAACTGATTGATCCCGCAGACGTGACTGGCTTGGAGGAGTTTCTTGGCAGGATGGTTGTTGATAACGTCCCTGGTGCACCGGATAGTATCCACATTCTCAATGCTCAGCATCGGGAAATCATTGCCCTCAGAAGTCCGAGATTGCTGCCGGTCATGCTGCCGCCCGTGGCGTCTGGCGCTCTGCGTCAGGCATCGCTGACGAACAAGGTGGAGGTACTGGGCGTTCATTCACCGGTGGGTGAACTCGTGCAGGCCATCGCACCTGTGCAGATATCCCCGGACCAGTCGCAAACCTGGTTTCTAGTAACTTCCCTGCTCATACCCACGGCACGTCTGGCGGAGATGAAGGCCATCCAGGCCGGCTTGAACGACTATCAGCACCTGATCATCATCAAGGCGCCCATGAAGCTGAGCCTGAATATCCTTTTGATCGTGGTGACCATGCTCATTGTATTCGGCTCGATTTGGCTGGGGCTCTATGTCTCACGCACCCTGACCACGCCGATTAAGGAACTGGCACTCGCCACCCGCAGGGTAGCAGAGGGGGATCTTGATTTTCAGATTGAGCGCACAGTGGATGACGAAATGGGCGTGCTGGTGAGCTCATTTAACGCCATGACCACAAATCTTAGTAAATCAAACCAGGAGTTGGCGGAAACGCACTTTGCGCTGCAAAAAAGTAATGAAGTGTCGGAGCAGCGCCGCAGCTATCTGGAGACAATTTTGGAACAGGTGCCGGCCGGCGTGATTGCGCTGGATGAAGACGGCGCTATCACCACCATCAACCGTTTTGCCGTGGAACTCCTGGCCATAGATCCGACGCAATTTGTTGGGCACAGGTTTCATCAGGTTTTGCCCAGGCAGCATGCCCTGGTTGTGGAGAGCTTTATTCAGGAACTGATGAGCAGTGGCAAGGCTGTCGTTGAACGCCATTTGCGGATGACGATTCGCCGGGGAGAGGTGCTTTCCCTGCAGGTGAATGTAGCTCGCATGGTGGACGAGCAGGCGCAACCTGTTGGTTTTGTCATTGTTTTTGACAATCTTACCAACCTTGAACAGGCGCAGCGTTTGGCTGCTTGGCAGGAAGTGGCCAGGCGCATTGCCCATGAAATAAAGAATCCTCTGACTCCGATCCAACTCTCTGCCCAGCGGTTGCGTAAGCGTTATATGCCTGGTTTGAGTGGTGACCAAGAGGTGTTTGATCAGTGTACCGACACAATCATCAGGCAGGTTGATGAAATCCGCAGAATGGTGTCGGAGTTTTCCGAATTCGCCCGCATGCCCAAACTGAAAAAATCACCTGCCGACTTGACTACGCTGGTGCATGAGGTGGTGACCCTATACGAACAAACCCATCAGCACCTGAGTTTTATCAGCCGCATTACCAACTCCCTGCCTGCTTTTTTCTTTGATGCGATCCAGATCAAGCGGGTGTTGGTCAATCTGCTCGATAATGCTGTCGCTGCACTGGACAATACTGGAGAGATTACGGTCAGTTTGGGATATGACGACCTTAAAACCAGCGTTCTCCTGCAGGTGGCCGACAATGGCGCCGGTATTGCCGATGACGTAAAGCTGCGCATTTTCGAGCCCTATTTTTCTACCCGTAAATCAGGTACCGGTTTAGGGCTTGCCATCTGTCAAACTATCATCAACGAACATAATGGTTCCATCCGGGTTGCAGATAATGAACCAATGGGTACAGTCTTTACCGTAACCTTGCCATTGAGCTGAACACAGTCGCCGCAACAATCACAGATCTCAGTGCGTTTAGCTGCAGGCGGTCTTTTATTTGTGCATGGAGAAAGCATATGGTGTCGACAATTTCATTAGTACCGCCAGCTTTGCTCTGGTTCCTTCTGGGCATTAGCTGCTTTGTACTGGAATTGCTCCTGCCCGGGCTCTTGCTCTTTTTCTTTGGTCTGGGTGCTTGGGGAGCAGCATTGGCTGTTTTGCTGCTGCCGGTGTCGTTGAGTACGCAGATCATTATTTTTTTGCTGGTCAGTATCACAACCTTGATATTGCTTCGCTCCAGGTTTCAGAAGATTTTTAAGGGCACGGCGATTGAAGTTGATGTTTTGGATGACTATGTACCCCAGGGAGCAATTGCCGAGGTGGTGGAGGATATTGTACCGCCGGCAGGCGGTAAGGTGAAGTACGGCGGCACCTTCTGGCAGGCAATATCCGAGCACCCTGTTGCCAGTGGCAACAGGGTGCGAGTGCTGAGTAAAAATAATCTGATTTTGACCATTGAGCCGATAGAAGACAAGGGGGACTCCTGATGGATAGTTTACTGTTTGGAATCATAATACTGGCAGTTTTCGTTTTTTTTGTACTTTTGAAAACAGCGGTAGTAGTGCCGCAGCGAAGCGAATACGTAGTCGAACGATTGGGAAAATATCGTACTACCTTGGATGCCGGTTTTCATATCCTTTTGCCTTTTTTTGATAAGGTGGCCTACCGGAGAAACCTGAAGGAAGAGCCAATGGACATCCCTTCGCAGTCATGCATTACCGCAGACAACGTTACCCTTGAGGTGGACGGCATTCTTTATCTGCAGGTGGTTAATTCGCGTTTGTCTGCCTACGGCATTGCCGATTATCGGTTTGCTGCCATGCAGCTGGCGCAAACCAGCCTGCGTTCCGCCATCGGTAAAATTACGCTGGACAACACTTTCGAGGCCCGCGAAACTTTAAATATGCAGGTTGTGGACGCCTTGGACGAGGCGGCCCAAAACTGGGGGGTCAAGGTGCTCCGCTATGAGATTCGGGATATTCAACCGCCGTCCAGTGTGCTTGAGGCTATGGAAAAGCAGATGAAGGCGGAGCGGGAAAAACGCGCTGAAATTGCACGTTCCGAAGGCGAGCGGCAAGCTCTGATCAACAGGGCCGATGGCGGCAAGGCGGAGGCGATTGCCCTGTCTGAAGGTGAGAAGATGCGCCGTATCAATGAGGCCGAAGGACGGGCTCAAGAAATATTGAAGGTGGCTGAGGCCACGGCCGAGGGCATCAGAAAGGTGGCGCAGGCAATAAACGAGGCTGGTGGCCGTGATGCAGCTAATCTTGAGGTGGCCAAAAAATATGTTGAACAGTTTGGCAATTTGGCCAAAGAAGGCAACACCCTGATTGTGCCGGCCAGTCTTACCGATATTCCCAGCATGGTGGCCACGGTAATGGCTACGCTGGAAACAAGCAAAAAATAGCGGCGTAAGAGCCAATCGTCGACAGTGCGTTGCAGGTTAGGGATGTGCTTGTCTAATTGCAGGGTTAGGTCAGAGATGGCATCAGGGAAACGGGGCAAAACAACCAGGGGGGTGCAGAGTGTCCCCCCCTTTGAAGTATTCAAGTATTTCCCCGAAACCGGCAAAAGAACGTACGTTGATGACATTGGAATTAACCTACGGTTCCTTTGCAAGTATTACGAACAGTTCCCCTCGTTCCTTCATTTCGCCGGCTAGCCTGCCGGCATCATCACCAGTACCACAGAAAAGATCCAGCCGATATGGCCCCTGAATAGCTGAGCCGCTGTCCTGTACACTCACAAAACGCTGCAGCGACATACGGTCTGTAACCCTGTTTTGCTCCATCTTGGGTATGGTGCTGTGGACAAACATCAGCAATCCCGGCGGGTAGAGTTTTTGATCGGCCGCGACCGATCGCCCTGGAGTAAGGGGCCGGTTTAAACTGCCATGTACCGGGCCGACTGTACTCCAAGAGAAAAAAATATAGGAATCATTCTGCTGGAGGATGTGTTCGCGTTCCTGCGGATGCGCCTCCAGATAACGGCGCAGACTGTCCATACTGACTTCTTCCACTCGCATCTTGTTGTTTTTTACCAGATAGGTGCCGATGCTCGTGTATGGACGACCGTTCTTGGCAGCGTAACTGACTGCCCTGGTGCTCTGATCACCCACACAGAAAACCAGAGCCGAACCCTGAACATGGATAAGAAAGGCGTCAAAAGGATCCTTTAGCCAGACGAGTTCAGTGCCGGCCAAAAGATTGCCCTGTTCGATTTCACGCCTGGTCCAGAAAGGTACAAGTTGACCTTGGGGATCTCGGCGGCTAACAGTGAATCCTTTTGCGGTGTTATGCTGCACCAGCGTCTTTGGGATGGTGTACAACGGATAGAGGTATGGAGCTTTTTTGTTGAGGCTGCCTTGAAAAACAGGCTGAAAGTACCCGGTGAGTAAAAGAGGTGTGCTTGGGCTTGAAGTGTTACTATTAACAACAGTGGAAGAGGGTCGGATGCGGTAAACAAGAAATTGTTCCCGCAGAGCCTGGTTCAGGGTGCCTGTGTCGGGTCTTTTTTCGACAAGGCCAAGAAAGGTGTGAATGGTTTGCTTGAGGCGGGCGACACTAACCGTTTGTCCGGCCACGGCAAAGTGGCGTTCGGGGGGAAGTTTACCCAGATAGGCCAGGCTTTCCTGAAGGCTGCGCTCCAGCCCCTGGTAATGCAGATCATCATTGAAAAGCGGGATAGCATCCGGCGCCAGCAGTTGCGTGGTTGCCTGGGCCGAAGCTGCACAACTGAAGCCACAAGCCATGCACAGGGCAAGGCTCATTGCCAGCAGTCTTAAAGGAAGTAGGCGAGGGATGAAGGGCAGGCGCTTCTGCTCAAAACGTCGACCATCCCAAGCGAGCATTTTCATTGCGCTAAGGCTTCCGCCAATTCGGTAACAGCCATGGCGTAGCGGTTGGAATGGTTCCATTCGGTGATGGCGTGAAAATTCGGATATCCGGCGATATAACGTTTTTCAGCGCCTGTGGCTGGCGGCAATTCCAGGCCAACTATGGAAACCCGCTTGTCTCCGGGTACAGGAGGAAGCCGCATCTGCTGTGCCTGCGCAACTGCCGAGGCAGAAATTCTGCCCTTGCGACCGGCCTGTTCGGTTTGTAACAATTCCTGACTGTTAAGCCTTGTACCCAACTCCGCGTAGATCGGTGTGTTCAGAGTCCAGCCAAACTGTTTTAAGTAATTGGCAATAGAAGCCAGAATGTCTGGTACCGAATTCCAAACATCCCTTTTACGGTCACCATCAAAGCTGACGGCGTACTTGCGAAAAGAGGAGGGGATAAATTGGGTCTGGCCAAAAGCACCCGCATAGGAACCATTTACTTGGCGGGGGTCAGTCCCGGTCTCGCGGCAGAGCAGTAGAAAATGGATGAGTTCTTGACGGAAAAATTGTGCCCGGCGGGGGTAGGCGTCAAATAGGGTGGTCAGCGTTCTGAGTACGTTATAGTTGCCCTGGTTTGCACCGTAGCGGGTTTCAATCCCCCAAATGGCGACAAGTATTTCACGATCTACGCCGAAACGTTGTTCTACCAGATCGAGCAAACGTCGGTGTTCCTCCAATTTGGCGCGCCCGGTCCGGATGATTTCACCGGTGATGAACTGAGGGGCATACTGATAATAAGGTCTGGCCTCCCATTGTTTGTCCATAAGGACCAGCACCCGCCGGTCAATGGTGAGTCCGGTAAAAATCGATCGCAGTTGTGCAGCGGTAAACTGGTGCCTGTCCTGCAGTTCCACAAACAGAGCAGTAAATTTTTGCTGGCGGAAGTCAATGGGTTCTTTGTCCTGGACCAGATCTGCGGCCAAAGGAGCAGATGCATGCGTGTGAGTCAAAGGCAATAAACCCATACAAAGCAGAGCAACAAGAAGAAGGATACAAGGAGAAAAGGGCCGGCAGATTTTCATTCGCGGTCCGGTGCATTGGGGTGGATGGATGAGAAGTGTTGTCGGAACACAGCCAAGAATCGATCCAGCTCAGGAGCAGGCAAGTTGTTGATGCCAGCGGCAGCGGCACGGCCGCCGCCGCCAGGAAATATCCGGCATAAAGTGTCCGCTCCCATTGGGCTTTTTAACGGCGCGCGCACACTGATGCGTAAAGTCCCATCCCGTTGCTGTTGCGCAATGGCATGGGCACAGTACGGCTTTTCTACGGCGCAGTGATTGGCGAATATTCCCGAAATCCTCCGCGCCCATGCTGTATCTGGCAGCATGAAAAATCTTCCTCCCTTAAAAATTTCCTGGGCGGTGCATACCCGCAGGTGTTGCGAATCTTCCTGGTAACCGACACGTATAAGCGGCACAAGTGCAGATTGATGGAGAAAGTGCAAAGGGTCAGCATAGGGTCGCATTTCACAGCTGAGTTCAATGGGATCAACATGCAAATCCTCAATCGTTTCGCCATAACTGTTGTAGTTTAACAAAGTACCGAGTTGCTGCAGTTGCTCGCATGATGAACTGTCCACACCCAGTTGCTTTGCCAGAGTCTTGGCCTGGAGTATCAGATTGTCGCCAAAGGCTCCAACCAATGCCCAGGCAGTAAATTGCCCTTGGAGGAGTTGGTTTACCAGAAACGCTGTACAGGTTTGGGGAGATGGATCGATGTGTGTTTGCAGAAGGGAAGATGCAGGAATTTTACCACTATAGTGGTGATCAATATAGATAACACGATTGGCATTGGTCAGAAGCCGTTGCAGGGCTTCCCTGTTTTTATCGAGTGAAATGTCAAGAACCGCGATACGCCTGCCCTGTACTTCGCTGATTCTGGCAAGCAGCCCAACATCCCGTTTCACTCCGGTGATGAGCCGTGGCAGTACCGGTAATTCAATAGCCTGATGCAGGCGTAACTGTTGCAAGGCGCAGAGACCATCTGCATCGCCGTTAAATGCGTAACAATTAATGCCCTGCAACACTTGCCGATCTGACTGCATTACAAAAACACGTTTTATTCCAATTCCATACTAAAGAGCGCCAAGGTGTCTGGTTGTGGAAAATGCTACTCGGACTATCTGTATGTACGTCTATGTCGTATTTTCCTTGCCTTCGTACCAGCACCTTTGAGCTGGAACTGAAATTACAGGCCTGCGCCACCCACTTCAAAACCAAAGGGAGAGCCAATGTTGGCCAGCCTGAAAATCAGCATGACGGTTTGATCGTCCGGGGTATAGTTGGACGCCAGTTCCACCGACCAGCAAGCAGGCTGGTAGAGCAGACGAAATTTTTCTTCTATGGTGACCTTGTTCTCTATGGCCCGCTCAATACTGTAACCAACCGCAAAGTTGTAGGGCAAAAGATACCAGAAGGCGCCACTGATCGAGTTGATGCTCAGCTCATCATCGTAGCGGTAGTCTAAGGAAAACAGGTCGCCGCGGGTACTGCGGTAATCGGCCTCGACAGCATGTTCAATCATGCCATCGCCATAGACATCCACCTGGGTAGTGTACAGCAGGCGCGTACCCCCGAGAGGGTAAAAGCCAGTTTTGATTTCTACCGGGGTGAAGGGGGTGTCACTTTCCTCACTGCGCATGTCATAGCCCTGCCTAACTTTGACAAAGGCGAGATCACGTTCGTTCAGGCGGCCGTCCTTGTTGCCGAAGAGGGAGAAGAAATTGTTGATGCCGTAATAGATGGTGTTGGCCTCATCTAAATCATCAACCGCATCAAATTGAGGCAGAATGTCGCTCTCTGGTATATTGATGTATTCGTACTCCACAAAGGGACGCAGAGTATGGCTCCAGCCATTACCATCCATCGGGGCCACTCCGTACTCACGGTAGAGGGTAGAGCCTATTTCGCCGCCCAAGCGGTAGAGCAGACGGTTGGCCGTGTCTTCATCTTTCCAGTCGTTTGCACCGCCATCATCAATGACGTAAAAGGTCTCACGCACACCGCCACGAACTGTGCTTTCCAGGTAGCGGCTGATGGGAATGCTGGTTGATACCTCCGGGAAGAGATCAAATCTCTGCGCTCCCACACCATGCTCACGCCAGAAATGAGTGTAGTTGGTATCCCAGGAAAAATCTGCTGGGCTTGAGGCAATAGGCCTTAAACCGGAATAGGTAAATGACGGCAGTTTCCAGAACTGCGAGGGTTCATTGGCGGTATAGCTGCGATCACTGATATCGTTAATGGCAAGTAATTCGCCCTGAAAAGTAGAGCCATCATCCCAGGCACGCAGGAATTCAACGGTGTTTTCACGATACTGATCCAGTTTCTGTTCGAAGCCGCGGCCAAAGGCATCGCGGAAGCGGATGTGGTTCGCATTAAAGGCAGTGGAACCGGTGTTGAATTCGCGCAGGTAGTCTTTGTCCGAGGCAATATCCAGATCAAATCGAGTTATCCATTCGCCGATATTTTGATCCGCCTTGCCACGAATCCAGTATCGTTCGTTGTTGGTGTGGGTAAATTTACCTTCCCGGTAATACTCCACTTCCGAAGGATCGCTGAGGTCGTCGTCGAGGTAATGGGCCATGAGTGTGCCCTTGCTGTCCTCATCGGTAACGTAGCGAAATTCGCCACCGACCATTACGCCGCGTTTTGACAGATAACGCGGGTAGAGGGTTATGTCGGTGGTGGGGGAAAGGTTGATAAAAAACGGTGTTTCCAAGCCGAAACCGTCACGGTCGGACATGGACCAGGAGGGAAAGAGAAAGCCGGTTTGCCGTTCCCGTTTAGCCGGGAGAATCATGTAGGGTGTGTACAGGATAGGGATCCCTTTAACCCGAAAAACCGCATGCTTCATAAAGGCATAGCCGCCGTCGGTGATCTTGGTGTCAGCTGCACCAAAACTCCAGGGGGGCGATTCACCCTCCTTCAGCTTGCAAGTGATAACCCAGCCGTCTTCGATGTGGTAGGTAAGATCACCAGTTTTTTCCACCACGCGACCTTCAAGGTGTAAGGGCTGGCCCTGGCTTATGATGACCGCGTTTTCAAAGGTGCCGGTTGCATCCTTCAAGTTGACCGTGCCGGTTTCGGCGATGAGTTCGTCGCCTTTGACGTTGATTTGCACATTACCACGCGCCTTAGCCTGGCCCATGGCCACATCGTAGGCAACCCAGTCTGCCTTAATGGTGGTTGTCGTGGTCTCGGTAAGGCTCGGTTGTTGCTCATCATCCTTGGCTGTGCCGGCATCGGGGCCAAGCAGGGCGTCCCACCTGGAAGTGGAAGATTTTTTCACCGTGGCGACAGTCTCCTTTTTTTCAAGGATGACATTGCCTTCGGCGATGACACTTGGCGGGTTTTCGTAGCGGGTGATCTTGTCGGCGGTGATATCCCACTTTTCCCCATCCATTACGGCTGCCTTGAGCGAGGTATTCCAACTGAGCGTGGCCATTACCGCCAGGGCTGCGAGGTACAGAAATTTGTAAGTCATGATTCTTGCGTTCAAGGCGTTTGTTCCTAGGAGGATTACCAAACATTCCTAGCTGCAGAGGTGCAGCTGAAAGAATAAAATTTGTATGTAAAGGGCATGAAAAACAAAAATTTATACTATGGAAGAAATGTACGTGGGGCTAAAATAAGTGTCAAGCGAAAACTCGCGGAAAGGCATCGCCAGCCCGGTGCCAACCACAAAATTGCCTTGCATGGGTCTATAAAGTGCTATAATGAACGGGTGCCACATCTGATATGTTTTTTCATTGTTGTGCTGCCAAGATACCAGAGGAGAATATTCTCTGATTCAATAGAATTACTATATTAATATATAATTACTCTTTTTAAGGCACAGACTTTTATTGTCTGTGAGCAGAGAAACAAGCCCAGCCGCGCGAAAAGATGCTTAGAAGCCACGCCTTCCAGGCAAGAGAAGCAGCAGTTGGATTATAACAATCCTGCGAAGCGCGGCATGCAAGGAGACGAATGACAGAAAATAAACAACCCCCCAAAAAAATAAAAAATCAGCAAGGTGCCAAGGCGAGTGTTGGTGCTTGGTGGAAGAGCATAGTTCCGCAGGAGCAGCCCAAAGAAGAGGGCCCGGGCACGGCCTCACCCGCAGCGCCAATATTAGAGGCAGAGGCTCACAAGCAGGATAACCAGAATGCCCAGGATGTGGCGCGAACCCCAGCGACAGCTTTGGCTAGGCAGACAGAGCATACTGATGCGGTAGATCCATCTGCGGTACAACATCCTGAGTCGGATGCCGCATATGGCCATCCGGCTGCTGAGGCGTCAGCCCCTCAAAAACGTACCCGCCGCAGCCGGAAGAGGGTAAAAAAAGCCGAGTCGATCACTGCTGACCCCGCAGTAGAAGATAGTGTAGAGGATGCGAAGCAGGACCTATTTGAAGATCCTGAGGAACCAGAATCAGATGATGTCAGGCCTGAGATCGAAATAAAGCGTGATCCCAAAGCAGTCTACAAGCTGTTGGTTAATGCTGAAGAACCCGAAGAGTGCCGGGTGGCTCTTTTGGAAAACGGGAAGCTTGAGTCCTTCCATGTCTCCACCGTTGAGCGCGAGGCCACCAAGAACAATATTTACAAGGGCCGCATTGTATCGATCGAGGCCAACCTGCAGGTAGCCTTTGTTGATATCGGCACAGGTAAAAACGGCTTCCTCCCCTTTGGCGAGATCCACCCTGAATATTATCGGGAAAATATTAGCGAGCGCGCACGCGAACTCATCAGTCAACAGCAGTGGAGAAAGCTGAAAATAGAAGAGGTGATGCAGAAGGGGCAGGAGGTTCTGGTGCAGGTTGTCAAGGAGGTGACCGGTAATAAGGGAGCCAACATGACCACTTACCTCTCCTTGCCGGGCCGCTGTCTCGTGCTGCTGCCGGGCAGTGACAGTGCCGGTATTTCCCGTAAGATTGTCGGTGAGCAGCGCAGGGGAGAGCTTAGGGAGATGATGAGCGAACTGGAACTGCCTGAAGGCATCGGCTACATAGTCCGCACTGCCAGCGCTGAAATCACCCGGGTTACCCTTAAAGAAGACCTTGAGCGGCTTTTGCAACTGTGGGAGCAAATACGCAGCCGTGGCCAGGTTGAACAGGCACCAGCGCTCATCTATCAGGAGCAGGATACAGTGGTCCGTTTTCTCCGGGATCATTTTTTTCCGGAGATTCAAGAGATTGTGGTGGACACCGATGAGACCTTGGAGCAGGTACAGGATTTTATCCAGCAGTTACCGCCCAAACAGCGCCAGGTGCGGGTGCGGCAGCACAGAGGGGTCAAACCCATTTTTAACCAGCACAACATCGAAGAGCAGATCGAATCTATCTACCGGCCACAGGTACCCCTGCCATCCGGCGGTTCCATCGTCATTGATCCCACCGAGGCCTTGGTTGCCATTGATGTTAACTCTGGTCGCACCTCCAAAAATAGTGATTTTGAGGAGAGCATTTTCCTGGCTAACATGGAGGCGGCCGAAGAGTTGGCGAGACAACTGCGCCTGCGTGACCTCGGTGGCCTGATAGTGGTAGATTTTATCGATATGCGCAGCAAAAAGCATATACTGGAGGTGGAGCGCCAGGTCAAGGCGAGCATGAAGCGGGACAAGGCCAAGGTGGATATCAGCCGTATCTCACGCTTTGGACTGATGCAGATCTCCCGGCAGAAAATGGGCGCACCTACGGCCAAGGGAAGTTATATCACCTGTACGCATTGTCAGGGTCGGGGGGTGGTGCGCTCGGTGGAAACGCAGGCGCTCTACTATCTGCGCCGCATCCAGACTGGCATTATCCGCAAGAAGGTTTCCAGGGTGGAATGCAGTTTTCCCCTGGAAGTCGCCCAGTATCTGCTCAACCGTAAAAAAGAGGAACTGGTGACGCTGGAACGGCAGCATAATGCCACCATTGACATCACCGTGCGTGCAGATATGCTGCCGTCAGAGCACGAGATGGAGTTCCTCGGTTCGGAAAGCGCTTCATAGTTTCTGCTCCAGAGCCAGGAGCAGTCTCAAGAGCTTCAGGGAGACGATTTAAAGGCGACGCAGATCGTTCGCAGTGCAGGTGCGCTCTGTGGGCATGTGTCGATGCCAACATGGCCACATGAGCTGCCAGCAGAAACACAAAAGCACCCAAACACCCAGTAGTGCAGCAGCTTAGACTGCTGTTTCCGCCAGTGTTTGGGTGTTTTTTCGTTTATCGTTTGAACAGAAAAAATTCAGGAAAAAACCAGAGTACGGTTTTGATAGACCAGCACCTGCCGCTGGAGATGATGCCAGATGGCGCGGGCGAGGATAACTTTTTCTAGATCGCGCCCCTTGCGTATCAGATCATCAATGGAATCTTCGTGGGTGACCCGGATCGTGTCTTGGGCGATGATCGGACCACCATCCAGTTCGGCGGTAACATAGTGGCTGGTGGCACCAATTACCTTTACTCCGCGTTCATAGGCGTGGTGGTAAGGCTTTGCGCCGGGGAAGGCCGGCAGGAAGGAGTGGTGAATGTTGATGATTCTGTTGGGATAATGCGACACAAATTCTTCTGACAGAATCTGCATGTATCTGGCCAATACGATGAAATCTACTTCGTGCCGGGCCAACAGGTCGAGCTGGGCCTGCTCCTGGTCGCGTTTATTGGTACTGTTTATCTCGAAATGTGCAAACTCGACGCCGAACTGGCAGGCCACCGCCTCCATCTCTGGGTGGTTACTGATGATCAGCGGTATCGCTACCTCTATTTCCCGGGATTTCCAGCGGGAAAGAATATCAAAGAGGCAATGCGGCAGTCTGGAGACAAAAATCGCCATGCGTGGCATTTCGCGTGAGAAATGCAGCTGCCAGTTCATGTTGTAGCGCCGGGCAATCAGCACATCAAAAAATTCACCTATCTTTTCTTCGGGAATGGCAAAGTCACGGAGTTCCCACTCAATACGCATGAAAAAGACGCTCTTGCCGGCGTCCACATGCTGATCCAGAAAAGTGATGTTGCCGTTGTTTTTAGCGATGAACTCACTCACTGTGGCAATGATACCCTTGCTGTCCGGGCAGTGGATCAAGAGGATGGCGGAAGGGCTTGCCGAGTCTGGACTGGGAAGGCGCATGGCTCGTACGGGTTTTGTTGAAGAGTTAGTAGCTGCCAGTTGACAGCTGGGCATTGTTGTAGTCGCTTAGTTGATTCCGATTGCAGATTAAAGCTGGGTGCTGAACAGTACTTTGATGTGGGGACGGAGGTGGTAGTTTTCAGTAATCCACCTGGCTGAGGAGGGCCAGGATCAGTTTGGTCAGGCTGACCATGTCTTCGAGTTCCACCTGTTCGTTGGTGGAATGCACATTGGTCATGCCAGTGGCAACAATGGCGGTGGCAAGTCCCAGACCATTGAAGATATTGGCGTCGCTACCGCCACCTGCCTTTTCAAAGCACAACTCAAGACCAATGCCGGTTGCCGCCTGCTCGATACGGCGGATGACCTGGCTGTCTCTTGCCAGGGCCATGGCTGGAAAATCTTCTTCCACACGCACTTCAATTCTGGGTTTTCCGCGGGCAGCACCGCTGGGGTCGCTCCAGTGTTTTGCTGTGTTGATAAAACGGTTACTGATGGTTTGGGTCAGTTGTTTGAGCTTTTGCGGGTTGTGGCTGCGTATCTCGCCATTGATCACCACCTTTTCCGGCACGATGTTGGCAGCTACGCCACCTTGAATAATACCGAAGTTGACGGTGGTTTCTTCGTCAATGCGGCCGCAGGGAATGTCTGCTAGAGCCTTTGCGGCCAGAACGATTGCGTTGACGCCCCACTCCGGATGCAAGCCGGCATGCGCTGCCACCCCGGCCACATGAATTTCGAGCTTGTTGGCGGCGGGCGCGTGGGTAATTACCTTGGCAAATCCTGTAGAATCAAGGGCATATCCTTCTTTGGCCTGCATGTGTTTGGGGTCAAAGGCCTTGGCACCCATTAGGCCGATTTCTTCGCAGGTGGTGATGAGAAATTCCACCGGGCGATGGGCCATCTCTTGTTCTTTCAGAACTCGCATGGCTTCAATGCAGGCTACCAGGCCAGATTTGTCATCGCTGCCCAACACTGTATCGCCTTGGCTGGTGAAAAGATCGCCCGTACGTACTACCCGTATACCTTGGGTAGGCGGCACGGTATCCATGTGACAGCTGAAAAAGATAGGGGGTAGGGGCAGGCTGCCATCAAAGCGGATGAGCAGATTGCCGCTTTCCGAGCCGGTTTTGCCAGCGGAATCGTCCTCCAGGAGCGTGTCTGCGCCCAAATCCCTGAATATTTGCTGTAAATATCTGGAAATACGTCCTTCGCGACGCGATGGACTTTCAATTTCACAAAGAGTGATGAACTCCTTGGCCAAACGCTCTTTGTCAACCTTCATGAACAACCTCAAGCAGTATGACAGCATGGGCAGCAATGCCTTCGCCGCGGCCGGTATAACCCATTTTTTCCGTAGTAGTGGCCTTGATGTTTATCCGTTCTTTATCTGTCCGGCAACAGTGCGCCAGGTTTTGCCGCATGCGGGTCAGGTGCGGCATGAGTTTGGGCTGTTGGCACACTACGGTGATGTCCGCGTTGCCGAGGCGCATGCCGCATTGTTCGGCCATCAGGAACACCTTTTCCAGCAGGACAAGGCTGTCAGCCCCTTTGTGCTGCGGATCGTTGTCGGGAAAGTGGCGACCAATGTCACCCAGGCCCAGTGCTCCGAGAATGGCGTCGGTGAAGGCATGGCTTACCACATCCGCATCGGAATGGCCATCAAGGCCCAGGTGGTAGTCGATTTCCACCCCGCCCAAAATCAATTTGCGCCCGCTTACCAGGCGGTGTGCATCAAATCCGTGTCCTATCTTCATGGTCTTGTGTTTACTTGCTCTGCTCTTGGAACCACCATAATTGCACAGGAGCGCTTCCGCCAGCAGCAAATCTTCGGGATGGGTGACTTTCAGATTCTTTTGCGATCCCTCCACCACCTGCACGGCCACACCTGCGTGCTCCAGCAGGGATGCCTCATCCGTTCCCTGAAAGGCATTGGTCTGGGCCAGGTCATAGGCCATTTGCAGCAAGTCCCGGCGTACAATCTGGGGCGTTTGTGCCTGCCATAGACGGCTGCGGTCAATGGTGGCGCAGATTTGGCCACTGGTCACATCCACGTCTTTAAGTGTATCCGTTACCGGCAGGGCCGCGATGGCGGCTCCATGCTCTGCCGCTGCTTGCAGGCAGCGATACAGTAATGCCGTATCAGCCAGTGGCCGGGCGGCATCATGCACCAGTATCAGCGAGAGGGCAGGAGAGAGGCGGGCCAAGCCAGCTTGTACCGAACCCTGCCGGGTTAGACCGCCGGGTATAAAAACAAGGCGACCCATGTGCTCTTGCGGCAAATAAAAAGCACAAAGCTGTCGGCATTCTTCCAGATACTTTGCGGGCGTCACTACTACAATTTCCTGCAAAGCCTCAACAGCGAGAAGCGCCCGGCAGGTGTGCACCAACACCGGTTCACCAGCCAGAAGCAGGAACTGCTTGGGCCGGGTTGCAGCCATGCGAGTACCAATACCGCCAGCGGCAAGAATGGCGCCACAGGGCGGCAGATTTGACAGGTCCATCATCATAAAAAGGGGTGGGCTGTAAGCCGAATTCTGTCCTGACGAGCGGCTCACCACCCATCAGGCATGATCATTTAACTGGGAATACCGGTCGCCCGGCATCTCGTGCAACCTACCCGGAGGCATCGGACGGGCCGCCCTCAAGCGCCTCCCTATTTGGTCTTGCACCCGGTGGGGTTTACCCTGCCCTGCCTGTCGCCAGGCAGGCGGTGAGCTCTTACCTCGCCATTTCACCCTTACCTGTGGGCCAAGGCCCCATCGGCGGTGTCTTTTCTGTGGCACTTTCCCCTGGTTGCCCAGCGTTCGCGTTACGAACCACCGTGCCCTGTGGTGTTCGGACTTTCCTCCCCGGAGTATCCGGAGCGATCATGCGCCCACCCCTTAATGCAGTGAATCCTCCGGACAACCACAGTTGTCCTAGGCATCAGAAGTTTGTATTTTCTCGGTTCCATTGCCTGTTGGTGCTCCTGCAAGCGCCTGGTCAATTCCTTCGTTGGCCAGTTTATCGGCAACAGCATTATAAGTGCGCGGTACATGGGCCACCGACCAGTCGGCAAAACCTTTAAGTAAATGGCAGGCCTCACGGTACAAAGGCTGCAGGTGCTCGTGTTTTACCTTGTAATGCCCCTGCAACTGCCGCACCACCAGCTCTGCGTCGAGAAACAAGGCAAGGTGGGTGCAGCCACGCTTGCCTGCTTCCTTCAAGCCCAGAAGAAGCGCCCGATATTCTGCCACATTGTTGGTGCAAGTGCCCAAATATGAAGACCAGCGCTGTTCCTTGCCGTCAACGTCGTAGAGCACCGCACCGGCTCCAGCATGGCCAGGGTTGCCGCGGGAAGCGCCATCGGTAAAAAGCCTGCACCAGCCAAGCGGAGGCTGTGTTTGTTCGGAATTTTGACTGGTATCAGGTTTTCCTGCTTCGGTGTCTAACTTTGTCGTTTTGACAGTCGGTGCGAGCAGTTGCCGTAATTTTTGAGTGTCGTGGCCGGGAAAGAGCTGCGTCAGCACGGCATCGTTCAGTTTCTCGGCCAGCACTTTGCAGAGCGCATCACGGCTTGGCAAGCGTGGCTGCCTGGCCTGGTTATTCGGCAAGCGACTCCTCCTCCTGGTTTTCAGTTGGCTCCTTGAAGTAAAGAATGCGCTGGCAGGTAGGGCAGATGTTGAGTTTGTCTCCTTTCATCACCTCGTTCACCTGCTGCGGCGGCAGGGTCATGTGGCAACCAAGGCAAACGCTGTCATGCACGGCAACAACTGCAAGCCCAGCGCGTCTGCTGATTAGCTTGTTGTAACGTTGCATGTGGACGGCCTCTACAGCCTCAGCTTTTGCTTTGCGCTCATTTTCAATGCCCTTTTTAGAGGCAGACAGGCGCTTGATTTCCTTGGTAGCGCCTTGCCGGGCCTCGGCCAGTAGTTCCTGTTCGCCCTTGCAGAGATTGTCGAGGGTGGCGGTCTCCGCCTCCAACTGCTCCAGCTGTTCGATGAATTGCAGGGCGCGCTCTTCGGTTTCTCTGGCCAGCTTTTTGTTATCCTCTATCTCTTTGAGCAGAGCCTGGTGCTCACGGCTGGTCTGCACCAAAATCATCTTGTTTTGGCGGTCCTTCATGCGGGCCATGGCTTCATCATGCTCGCTCTGGTTTTCCTGCTGTTTTTCCGTAAGTCGTTCAATTTTGGCACGCAGGGTGGTCAGCCTGTCCTGTTTTTCCTGAATGGCTTGCTCACGTTTTACAACTTCGCCCTCGCACTTGGCAATGGCTTGGTCAAAGCCGGATATTTCACTGTCAATCTGCTGCAGGCTGATCAATTTTTCCATTTCTTCTTTCAAAGGAGTTCTCCTTATTCAAAAACGATGTGCAAAGTAAGGTGTGTTTTTGTTTCAAGCAACTGGTGGCCAGAGCAGTCTTAAGGGTGCAGTCTGTTCCGCCAGGTCAATCGGAATATCCCAGCCACGACTGTCAAAGAGCTTGCGTAAATGTCCGGCAAAAAGTGGCATGGCTGGGTTTTCCGTGGGAAAATGGCCGGCGTCGAGCAGCCATATGCCGGCTTCTTCCGCCCAGCGTGCCACGTTATGTTTCACTTCAGAGGTAATATAAACCTCCGCGTTCTGGGCCAAGGCAGCCTCCGCCAAATCTGAGCCGGAGCCGCCGCAAACCGCTACCCTACTTACACGCTCGGGTTTGTGGCCTGCGGCAAGTATCCATTCAGGAGCACAAAAGCGATGCAAGCGTTCCACCAGATCACTGGCGGGTACAGGCTCAGGATACACACCGATGCTGCCCAAGCCGCAGGTGTCTGCACAGCCATGGGCTGCAGGTATGAGCGGCCGGATAGCCTCAAGCCCAAGCCCCTGTGCGAGGACATGGCTGACTCCTCCTTCAATGGAGTCCAGATTGGTATGGCAGGCGATCACGCTGATGCCGGCCCGCAGTACCGCAGCCAGAAAGGCACCAGTGGGGGTATTGATATGCAGGGCCTTGAGCGGTTTGAAAATAATGGGATGGTGGGTAATAATCAGGTCACAGTGCCGGCTTAAAGCCTGTTCGGCCAGATTGGTGCACGGGTCCAACGCGATCAGGATGCGATGCACTGGTTGGTTTGGCGATCCGGCCAGGATGCCAACATTGTCCCAGGTTTCAGCCAGGGTATCCGGAACAAGACTCTGCAGGGCGGCGTGTATGTCGTTTACTGTGGGCACGGTTTGGTGGGCAGAAATGAAAAAAGGTACACCTTGTGAGGTGTACCTGGCGTAGTGTCTTCATGAAGGGAAGATTGGCGGTAAAGCAGCAGGGCCTGTTTGTGTGCGTGTGATGTACGTTGCATCGAAGAATGGGAAGCCTGCGTCCGCGGCATCCTCCTGCGGATACTGTGGTGGGCCCACCTGGATTCGAACCAGGGACCGACCGGTTATGAGCCGGTGGCTCTGACCAACTGAGCTATAGGCCCAATCTGATAGCCGAATCAAATATATTACCAAGTCAGTTGATAATGTCAAGCATTCAATGTGTGCGGGAAATTAACCGAAACCGGATGGGCAGGTGTGGCGTTTGTGCCGCACCAAGGCGCATAAATTGGTTGAGCCATAGGTGAGGTATCATAGGTTAGATATATTGCCGCGCACTCCCATGTTCACCGGTTTGGTCGCGGGTTGGGCAGGAAAATTACAAGGTGCCTTTTATCAGCGCTGACTGCCTAAACGGCCATAGCCAGACAAAGGTATTTAGATCAAAGTTTGCTGTCTTGGAAGAGTTGTGTGCGACAATTCATTATTCGGTTACAATCAATGTTTTTTGGCTCTCGGGTCGTGAATAGCCTGGCTGCCTAAGGAGTGCCTCCGTACCTCTAAAAGCTCCTTGCAGAGGGTGCCAACCATGCCCATAGTGTACCCATCTCTGTCGCTGCTGTTTATAACCTGATCCGTGTTTTTTCATGCTGTCTGCACAGTTGTTTTATTTTCTTGGCGTTGTTTTTTTACTCGCCGGCACTACTGCGCCGGAGCAGCCGTGGCTGCCTCCGCTGTGGGCCGTAGCGGGCTTAATTGTTGGCAGTGCGCTGCATGTTGTCATGTCGTGGCGCATATTCACTCTGGCCCGCGAGCGCGAAGCCTATTTTCGGGCCGAGCGATCAACCTTTTTTTCCGCATTTGTCCTGTTTCTCTTTTTGCTCTATGGGCTTGATCTGAAATATTATCTTACACCGCTGACCATGGGCGGCGCTACCCAAGGCCTTGCCGATCTGGCTGGCTTGCTGGTTTTTTTTGTGCTGCTCAGCGTTGCCTGGTTAGTTGGCAGAACGCGGTATCAGGAGCTTTTTTACGAACATATCGGTCGCAGGGCCCTGGTGTGGCAGCAACTTAAACAGAATTTGCCGCTGGTGCTGCCCTGGATTGTGGTGGTTGCCGGGCTTGATCTTTTACGTTTGTTCTTGCCCTCCAAGGTGCTAGAATTGGCCCCAGCGCCTTGGAGCGAATTTTTTGTGTTCATTTTCTTCATATTGGTGCTGCTGTTTGTCCTGCCGCCACTGATCCGCAGGCTGTGGAATTGCCGCCCCATTCCGCCAGGGCCGCTCCGTGCGACTATCGCCGCTTTTTGCGATGAACAGCAGTTTCGCGCCGGGCTGTATTTCTGGCCTTATCTTGGCGGACATGCCCTTACTGCAGGTATTTTGGGGATAGTACCAGGGTTGCGCTATCTGTTATTCACTCCGGCCCTGGCCACGACCCTGGCGGAGGACGAGCTTAAAAGCGTCATTGCGCATGAGATCGGTCATGTGCGCCACCATCATCTGCTGTGGTATATGGCCCTGTTTTTCGGCTTCAGTGTAGGTCTGATGGTGATTGCCCCCCTGGTGGCACTATTTATAATGGCCTCGTCTTTATATCCGTTTGCGGTGCAGTTGGTGCCGCTGCCGCAGGCCACTCTGACCGATGCCCTCACCGCCATCCCCCTGTTGGTGTTGGTACTCTTGTACTTTCGTTTTGTCTTCGGTTTTTTTCTGCGCAATTTTGAGCGCCAGGCAGACTTGCACGTGTTTAGCGCTATGGGTAGTGCAGATGCGCTTATCAGCTCTTTCCATACTATTGGCAGGGCAAAGGGTGGCAAACGCGAAAAAAGGAACTGGCACCACTTTTCGCTTGATGAACGCGTGACCTACCTCAAACGCTGCCAGAAGACACCTGGGCTTGTCCGCCGGCATCAACGCAAGCTGCATTTCGCCTTGCTGGCCTATTTTGGTATCATGGTCTGCCTGGTATTTTTGGCCCTGCAGCCTGACCGTGAAACCCTTGCCGCCAGGGCGGAAATTCAATACATTGAAACTGCGTTGCGCCAGGAGGCGGCCGGAAAGCAGCAGGACGGAACGGCTCTGATCTCGCTTGGGGATTACTACCTCAGCAAGAAAATGGAGAAAAACGCCCTGAATGCCTACGAAGAAGCCCTGGCCCGTGCACCGCACCATGCCGGGCTGCTCAACAACATGGCCTGGCTGCTCTTGACTGCGGAAACACCTGGAATGCGTGACAAAACCAGGGCTCTTGTGCTGGCGGAACAGGCTGCTGCCTTAGCAGAAAACGCGTATATCCTTGACACCCTGGCTACCGCTTACTGGGCCCATGGCCGTGTGGATACGGCTTTGGTTCTGGTGGAGCGGGCGGCAAGGCTTGATCCGGAAAATATAAAATATTACCACCAACAAATGGACAGCTTTCGCACTGCAAGGTGGCAGGCTCGTCCGTAAAGCAAGTAAAGGGATATCATGGCTTCACCGCTGATTTTGGTCACTAATGACGACGGCGTGTACGCGCCGGGTATCCGCGCCCTGTTTGATGCAATGCACAGCCTGGGAGACGCGGTTATCGTTGCGCCCGAACGGGATAACTCTGCAGTCAGCCATGCGCTGACCATGCACCGCCCACTTCGGGTGATGGAACTGGAGAAAAATATTTACACCCTGGACGGTACGCCGACCGACTGCGTCACCCTGGCGGTGAACAAAATTTTACCGCGTAAACCCGATCTGATTGTTTCGGGCATCAATCCGGGCGCGAACCTGGGAGATGACATCAGCTATTCCGGCACCGTCTCGGCCGCCATTGAGGGCACCATGTTTGGCATCCCCTCCCTGGCTTTTTCCCTGGCCGGGCCGCCACCTTACAGTTTTGAAGTTTCTGCAGCCGTGGCCTGGAAACTGGCCTCCATGGCCCTTATCTGGAAACAGCCTCCGGCCACACTTTTGAATATCAACATCCCGCCCATTGCCGCAGCCGAAATCCGTGGTATTCGCTTTACCCGTCAGGGTACACGCCGCTACAAGGATTCCATTCAGGAAACCTATGATCCTTGGGGCCGCAAACATTATTGGATCGGCGGTGGCACTGCGCACTGGTCGGGTGGTGAAGACAGCGATGAACACGCTATCAGCAGTGGTTATATTTCGGTGACCCCCATTCAGCTGGATCTTACCAACCATGAGGGGCTAGCCTACCTGGAAAAGGAATGGATGATGTGATTCCAGTGCCATATCACAGCTCTATTTGTGTTGGCATCGAAAAATGCTCCTCGACGCAACAGTATGTACGCCTGTGTCGCATTTCCCTCGCCTCCTTGATGTCAGCTTTGATCTGGAACAGGTGTAATTTCAGTCTTGTAACTCGTGATTCCTGCGCAAAAGAGATAAATCGTGGCCCGGCTGCCTGAGGAAAACGCCCGTACCGTTGCAGTGGACACGCTCTGCCATTGGGAGGAGCGCCACCTGCCCATTGACCGGATTTTTACTGAAAAAGCCGCTGGGCTCGACCCAACTGAACGCAGGCTGGCGCGCAGCATTGTTTACGGCATCCTTCGACAGCGGGATACGCTCGATGCTGTTCTCACAAGCTATTCCAGCCACCCGCCCAGTAAGATGAAAAGCCGCACCCTCATGACTCTGCGGGCGGGTATTTACCAACTGTTCTTTCTGTCGCGCATTCCCTCGTCTGCTGCGGTCAATGCCACGGTCAACACCTTAAAGCGCGCCCGGCAACCCTCTTGGATGGTGGGTTTTGCCAATGGGGTGTTGCGGCGGATTGCTGGCGAGCGGGAGAGTTTGGCCGGTTACGCCCTGGACAGAGCGGGTCTGCCGCGCACCAATCACCCGGAATGGTTGTGCGCACGTTGGGAAAAACAGTACGGCAAAGGGCAGATGCGGGCCATCTGCGCTATCAACAATTCCGAACCATCGCTTACCCTGCGGGTTAATACCCGTAAAATCGGCCGAACTGATTTTCTTGCCGAACTCAAAAAAAGCGGGGTCAAGGTTCAGCCAAGCAGGATATCGCCGGTTGGGCTGGTGGTGGACGGTTACCCTGGTCCAGTACACACCTTGCATGGGTATGAAGCAGGCCTTTTTCAGGTGCAGGATGATGGCGCTCAGTTGATTTCCATGCTTGTGGCAGACATACCCGGTGCCGGCCGGGTGCTGGACGCCTGTGCTGGTTTAGGTGGCAAGACCGGACATCTGGTGGAGTTGTTGCCAGCGGGCAGTACGGTGCTGGCCCTGGAGCCGGATAGATTCCGACAGCGTCTGCTGCTGGAGAACATCCAGCGCCTCGGTCATGGCAGCCAAGTAATGCCGGTACAGGGTACGGTGGCAGAATTTGTCCAAACCAGGCCACAGCCCTTTGACGCTATCCTCATTGACGCACCCTGTTCCGGCACAGGGGTTATCCGTCGGCAGCCGGATATCCGCTGGAACCGGCAACCAGGAGATTTACCGAAGCTTGCTGCACAACAACTGGCGCTGATGCAGCAGGCGAGCGCAGTGCTCAAGCCTGGCGGTCTTATGGTCTACGCTACCTGTTCTCTTGAAGCAGAAGAAAATATGGAGGTGGTAGAGCGCTTTCTTGGCAGTAACAGTGCCTTCACCCTGGAGCCTGCAGGGCCGCATCTGCCGGAGCAAGCCCGTTCATTCGTGCGGGAAAAGGGCTCTTTTTCTACCCTACCCACAGACGGATGCGACGGCTTTTTTTCCTGTTGCCTGCGCCGCGCCTTGTAGCCTTGTTCGAAGTGCATATACTGCACAACTGACACCTGAATAATGAATCCTTAGCTTTTGGAGATATCATCATGGCTGAAATTAAATCCACCATGGAGCTGGTGCTGGAGCGTGCCGCCCGCATGGGCAAAGCCAGTGCCGATGAGATGCAGCAGGAAGAACTGCAGCGTCGGGGTATGCAGCTTGGCGCCGAATTTCTGGATACAGCAACCCAGAAGGCAGCCCACCTGCAGGATCAACTGAAAAGGGCGCCCGAGGAGCAACGCAATACGCTGAAAATCGGTGTGCTGAACACCATGTTGCGCAACCTCTTTCTGCCCCGTGATGAAGAAGGCAAGGGCAGAGTGAGGCGGGCCATGGAAGCTCTGGTTGCCCTGCATGACGGATCTGCACAAATTGATGGCCTGTGCCGGGAGCTACTGCAGGTAACCGATCGCTACGGCGAGCATCGCACCCAGATACAGAAACAGTTGCAGGAGCAGATGCGCACCCAGATTCAACAGGCCTTGGCCCGTGAAACTGGATTGAAAACCGATGCCAGTAAGATCGACCCGACTTTGGATCCGCGCTATGCCCAGGAATGGTCGCACATTGAGGCCGAACTGAACAGTCAGTACGGTCAGGCGCTTGAGCAGTATCGGGCAGAACTTACCCGCCTGTCTGGGGTGTAAGGTGAACAGCGGCTATCATGCCCTGGCCGGGGTACAGGCAATCTTGCGGGAGAGACAACTCGACGCCCTGATCGTATCGCAACCCGAAAACCGGCGTTATTTAAGCGGCTATACCGCACCGGATCATGGCATACAGGAAAGCTCCGGTTTTCTGCTTATCCCGCAGGATGGTGAGCCTTGGCTGCTGACTGATTCGCGCTTTACCTTGCAGGCTGAAGCCGAGGCCATTGGCTATCATCTACACGTTTACCGTCGGGGCCTTTTGGAGGCTCTGGAACACTTGCTGCCACAGCTGGATGTGCAGAGTATAGGTTTTGAGGCGGACTATTTCCTGTTCTCCACCCATGCGCGCCTGTTGGGACTGGCTGAAAAACTTGGTTTCCGGCTTGAAGCTATTAGCAACCTGGTGGAAGATCTACGGGTGGTGAAAACAACGGACGAGCTTGAGCTGATCCGCCAGTCCACTCAGTTGAATGAGCGAGTTTTTACACATGTTTACAGTCAGATAAGTCTTGGGCAAACAGAGCGTGAACTTGCGCGGCTGATTGAAAACACCATGCTGGATTTTGGGGCGGATCGACCCAGCTTTGACACCATCGCAGCCTTTGGCGAGAATGCGGCCAAACCCCATGCTGTCCCCTCTGAGCGCAGGCTCAAGGCAGGAGAAACTGTGTTGGTCGACATGGGCCTGGTTTTAAACGGCTACTGTTCAGATATGAGCCGTACCTTTGTCCTGGGCGAGCCGGATGCGATTTTTTTGGAACGGCTGCGCCTGGTGCGGGCAGCGCAACAGGCCGCAATTAGTACTATCCGCGCCGGAGTGACCGGGGCTGCGGTTGATCAGGTTGCGCGAGATGTGCTGCGTGAAGGTGGTTATGGAGAAGCCTTTGGCCATGGCCTGGGTCATGGCGTCGGCCTGGCGGTGCATGAGGCTCCGCGCCTGTCTCCGCATGCGCATACACCCTTGGCCGCAGGCATGGTGGTGACCGTGGAGCCTGGGCTGTACTTGGCTGATTGGGGCGGCATCCGCCTGGAAAATATGGTGATTGTTACCGAAGAGGGTTCAGAACTGCTGAACCAGGACACCACCTTTCTTGATCTGTAATGCCGGTTTCACAGTAAAGCACTCTCCGGGTCGGTTTCAGGAGATATTGGCCGAAGCGCACTGATGGTGCTGGTGTCGCATCTTCTTCACCTTTTTTAGCATCTTTGCTCCGGAAATTTTTGTCTCACAGATTGGTCCTGCCACCGGCTGCACCAAAGCTCATACGAAGGTTATCACCGCCGGGTATTCTTCGCCAAGGTCCGCTTGGCAGGAGTCTACAGCGGCACTCCAGAGTCAGAATAGAGCCTGAGGGGCAGCAGTTCTCCGGCAATGCGATCGGCAATTTCATCTTGATTCAGGCCATCGCAGGCAATGGTGAACTCGGCATAGCGCTGATACAAAAGCTGGCGTTCTGCAAAGAGTTCTTCAAAGGTCTGCTCCGGTGCCTTGGCAATGCCGCGCGATTCAAAGTTGCGGATACGGCGCAGCAGTTCATTAAAGGACACCTGTAAAAAGATAATATGAGAAGAGGCCTGCAGATGCCGCATGGCCTTTTCACTGTAGGCGGCACTGCCGCCGGTGGCAATCACATGGTGGCTCAGGTTGAGCCTTAAGATTTCCTCTTCCTCGATCTGGCGCAGGTGCAGGTGCCCGCCCTTGTCGAGCAGTTGCTGTAAAGACTGCTGTCGGTTGATTTGGATGAGGACATCTGTGTCGATAAAGCCCAGCGACAGATTCTTGGCCAGGATAATGCCAATGGTGCTCTTGCCCGCGCCGGGCATGCCAATAAGGGTGATATTGGTGCGCATGGGCCTGCCAGTTAGTTGGTGTCGACAGTGTCGTCACTGCTTTTCTGTTCACTGAAGTGCTTCAGCAGGAACTCGCAATCTGCCGGTGACAGGTCAAAACGAATGAGGGCGTCGTTGAGCGCCTTGTTGCGGCTGAAATCCGGGTTGTTCTGTACCGTTTCAGAAACCCAGGCGATTGCTTTTTTCAGTTTATCCGAGCGGCTGCTCAGGGGGGTATCGCTGGCCATTAGGTATCTCCTGTTGAGGCTTTAGTTCAAAGGTTATGCCAGGACCATGTCAAAATATTTGCTGCGCAGTGGCCTCTGGGTTAATTTTGACTAATGCGCGCAGATGAATCTCAATGCACGTTACGTTACTTTTGCCTGGCCGACTTGATAGCGTTTCTGATCAAAAATTGGAATCATGGTATTACCACACATCCGATATACTCCATCAGGCTAGTGCTAACAACAGCCGAGTCAAGCCGGCTCCATCTAATTCCAACTACCTTTTCAAAGCGCACTCTGTGTCGGCATCGGGAAATGCTCCTCGGAGTACCTGCATGTGCGCCTGTGACGCATTTTTTCCGCCTCCTTGATACCATTTTGATCTGGAACTGGAATAATCGCTAAAGCTCTGCGCCAGAATGCACCGGGTAAAACAAGTGGGGCCTGGTGTGCCGGCATGCCGGATACGTGCAATCTGGCAATCAGGACTTGACCGCCTTGGAAGGCACATGCTATAGCCTTAAGGAAAGAATACACACAGATTACAACCCATGGAAAGCTTGGCAGGACAATTTCTTATCTCAACCCCGCAAATGCCCGATCCCCGTTTTCGGGAACAGGTAATTTATATCTGCGCCCACACCGAGGCCGGCGCCATGGGCCTGGCGGTGAATAACCTTAACCCGCACCTGACCCTGCACGACATCCTTTTGGGAGCCAACCTGTCTGTGCCTACCGGCCTGGCTGCGCCTGTTTTTGTGGGCGGTCCGGTGGAATTGGAGGCGGGATTCATCCTGTTTCGTGCCGAGGCTGCCATCCACTATGCCATGGAAGTGCAGCCCGGTATCTTCGTTTCCCGAGATTCACGCCTGCTGGAAGACATAGCCAAAGGTGAAGGGCCGCAAGAATTCCTCTTTCTTTTGGGGTATGCGGGCTGGGGGGCGGGTCAGCTTGAAAATGAGCTGCTCGATAATGGCTGGCTGGTTGTGCCGGCAGACACGGAAGTGATTTTCAACACGCCCGTTGAGGATAAGTGGAAGAAAGCTGCGGGCACTTTTGGTATTGATATCACCCAACTGGGCGACTTTATCGGCAACGCCTGAGTATTGCATCTTTTCAGTTGTTTACTACGATGTGTTCCCATTCTCAATCCCCTGATGTTTCAGATATTTTTGTTTGTACCCGCTGCGGCTTCTGTTGCCAGGGCGAAACAACGGTTTCTTTGAACGAGCAAGATCAAACACGGATGCTTGAATGTCTTGGTCTTACGCGTGAAGAGGTTGAGCGCCGTTTCTGGCGCATCACCGGCAGTGAGGTGCAGATGCAGGTGCGGGACGGCCATTGCATCTTTTATGAGCCAAATCTTGGCTGTACGGTACATGAAGGCAGACCCTGGCGTTGCCGGCAGTGGCCGCTTCATCCAAGCATCCTTAGTGATGAAAGCAATTTTCTGAGCATAAGCGAATCCTGCCCCGGCTTGAAAACCGCTATGGGCTATGCGGCTTTCTGCCGCATTCTGCAAAATATTCTGGATAGCACCAAGCCTCCGGATCAGGGTGCATGAAGTTTCTGATCCCCTTGCTCGGTAAAACCAGGGAGTCTTATCTTGATGCGGGCATTCGCGACTATGCGGGTCGTTTACGCCGTTATGCCACGCTTGACATGCCGCTCTTAAAGGAGCGGCATGTGCACGGTGCGCCGGATGAGCGCACTATGTTCCGCCAGGCCGAGGAACTGCTCGCCTGTTGCAGTGGTGCACAGATGCTGGTGGCGCTTGACCCTGGCGGCGCAGCTGTCAGCTCCGAGGATCTGGCGCAACTGCTCACCCGCTGGGAAGAGCAGGGCAGAGCGGAGATAGCCTTTTTGATTGGCGGCCACCTTGGCCTGCATACGAGTGTACTTGAGCGAGCCAACTACCGGCTCTCCATTTCATCCTTCACCTTTACCCACGAAATCAGCCGCCTGCTCCTTCTTGAGCAGCTCTACCGGGCCTGCACCATTCGGGTCGGGCACAACTACCATCTCTAAATCTCTAATGATGGTAGAAAAATGGGCAGGCACCTTTTTCTGCCACGCTTGCCCCTTGCCCTTGTTCCGTCTCTCCATTACTATGCCCTACTGTTCGTTTTTTGGTGGGGTAAGGGGATATGCGTGATGAAAGCACTTCGCCCAATTTCCGGGCGGATATGTCTGTTTTGACCTGTTTAGTGGAAAGCCTGGCCCCGCAGTTGCAGGCAGGTGACATACTCCTGTTGTATGGCGGCCTTGGTGCGGGCAAAACTACCCTGACCCAGATGCTGGCGGTTGCGCTGAAGGTGGGCGAGGACTCTTATGTTTCCAGCCCTTCCTTTGCCCTGGTGCATGAATACCAGGGGCGCCTGCCCATATATCACATGGATTTGTACCGTCTCGCCGGTGAAGACGATGTGGAGGCCAGCGGCCTGCTCGAATACTTTGATGCGCAAGGTATAGTGGTGGTGGAGTGGCCGGAGCGTTTAGGCGCTTTGACTCCTGAGGAATACCTCGCCATTTATCTGCATCGGGAAAATGCAGCGCAACCCAAGCTGATGCTGCGCGGCCGGGGTAAAGCCTGGTTGCAGCGTTTAGCTCACATTCAACAATCTCTTCTTCCTTTTCGTATAGATGCAGATAGCAGCACCTGTTGTTCCTGAAAATTTGATAACTTTGCAGCCCTGCCCCAAGGGTTACACTCTGGATCAGGACAAGGCTTGTTCTCCAGAGCAGACGGTTGAGCGCTTCCATGAGCGGCTGAGGGCAAGCGGGCTTGATATCCTCAAGGAAATACGGAGGATTGATAACGGCCGCCTCGATATTCCCGTATATTTCAGCGTGTGCGGGGCCGAGGCCTGGCGGGTGATCGGCAATAAAAAACAGATGGGCAAGGGCTCAAGTCCGGAGCAGTCACGGGCCAGCGCCTGCATGGAACTGGCCGAACGGTTCAGTTTTTTCAGCTTTCTTAAGAATCCGTCCCGCTTTCTTGTTGGCGACTATCAGGAGATGGAATCTCTAGGTTATCCGGTTCTGCCCATCCAAACCCTGCTGGCCTCGGTGCATGATACCAGCCATAGCCCGCAGGTGTTGCGAGAGATGCTTGCAGGCATCCCCTTGCGCTGGGTGTGGGCCCGGCGCTTAAGTGATATGAGTCCTTGGCTGGTGCCGTTCAGCTGGTTTTACGCCATCAATGAATTTAACGGCCCGGCAGCGGGCAATACCACGGAAGAGGCAGTGTTGCAGGGCATTTGCGAAGTGGTGGAACGGCATGTATGTGCCATTGTCAGTCGGGAAGAGCGGCAGGTGCCGGAAATAGGCCTGGACAGCATCACCGAGCCAGTAGCTGCCAGGTTGGTCGAGAAATTCCATACCCATGGCATTCATCTGCATCTCTTCGATTTTTCTCTGGATACCGGTATTCCCACTGTGGCTGCCCTGGCCTGGGATCCAGCCACCTTTCCCGAAACAAGTGAGATCGTCTTCACAGCGGGCACTACCCCTGATGCCAATAAGGCGGTTATCCGTGCCATCACAGAGGTGGCCCAGCTGGCCGGAGACTTCAACAGCAGTTCGAATTACGTGGCCAGTGGCCTGCCCAAGCCCGGCTCGCTGGGAGAGGTGGCCTATCTGTTAAAAAAAGAAAAAAGCGAGACTGTACCGCTCTTAAGCCTGCGCGATCTGAGCCATGCCGATATTTTGGAGGAAGTGCGCGCCTGCACCAATGCTCTGGCGCAGCAGGGCCTGGAGGTTTTCGTAGTCAATACTACCCATGCCGATCTGCAGATTCCCGCGGTATACACTATTGTGCCTGGCGCACATTTTCGTGAACGGGCCATGGGCGGTAATGCGGTACTCTTTGCCGCTAAACTGGCGAGCAGCCTGCTTGCAGGCGAGGCTTTGCAGGAGAAACTTGCCGCCATGCTTGCCTTTGCGCCGGATGAATACTCCCTTTATTTTTATCAAGGCCGAGAACGCTATGAGGATGGTGAGCCAGAGGCTGCTATCCCCTATTTGCACAATGCCCTCGCCTTGCCCTGCGCAGAAGAAGACCTGCCTTATATCTACTCGTATCTGGGCTGCTGCCTGCGCGATCTCGGCCGCTTTGACGAGGCCATTACCGCGCTGCAACAGGGGCTTGCCTGTGATGAGGAACGCGCTGACTTGCACAACGCCATGGGGGTCTGTCTGTTTAAGTTGAATCGATACGACGAAGCAGCCATGCATTTCCAGCGGGCAGTAATGCTCGACCCGTCTTCAGCCATCGACTATGCCAACCTGGCTTTGAATCTGGAAAAGACTGGCAGGCTGGATGAGGCCAGACGCAACTATGCAACCGCCCTGGCCCTGGACAATTCCATTGCTTTTGCAAGCGAACATTTAGCAGCACTTGAGGCAGAACAGACCGGCGAATTGTGATGCAACCCTTTCCCGAGAACCCGGAAAAAATCCTTGTCCGCTCCACCAACTGGATCGGCGATGCGGTTATGACCACACCGGCCCTGCGCAGCATCCGCACGGCCTTTCCCGACAGTGAAATTATCCTTTTGGCCTATCCCTGGGTGAGCGACATCTTTCGCTACAGTCCCCGGGTAGACCGCATTATTGCCTACGAGAAAAAAGGACGGCATCGCGGCCTGCGCGGCCTGTGGCAACTGGCCACAGAGCTCAGGCAGGAGCAGTTCGACTGCGCCATCCTTTTGCAAAACGCCTTTGAAGCAGCCCTGCTTACCTCTCTGGCCAAAATACCCGTTCGTGGCGGATATGCCACCGATGGCCGCAGTCTGCTTTTGACGCACAGGGTGGCAAAAGCCCCCAACATCGTGGTTAGGCATGAGGTGCTGTACTATCAGCGTATCCTCAGGGGCTTGGGTATACCGACCAGCAGCAATGATCTGGAAATCTTTATTCCTGGTTTTGAGATCGATACCGCCAAGGCACGGTTGCACCAGCTGACTGGAGCGCGCTCCACCTCTTCACTCCTGATCGGTTTTAACCCAGGTGCAGCTTTTGGCCCGGCCAAACGCTGGCCCGCCGCACGCTACGCCGAGTTGGCTGTTCTTTTGAGCAAACGTTACGATGCCCATATTCTTCTATTCGGCAGTAGCGCTGACCAGGCTACCACCGCAGAAATTATTCGCCTGGTCGGCAAAAAGGCCCGCCTGATCGACCTTGCTGGTCGCACCAGATTGATTGCCGCCATGGCCCTGATAGGTGAGTGCGACGCCTTTGTCACCAACGATTCCGGTCTAATGCATATCGCCGCGGCCCTGCACACCCCACAGGTGGCTCTGTTTGGCTCAACCGACCACATTGCCACCGGACCCTATTCGGCAAGCGCTGTGGTCATCCGCAAGGAATTGTACTGCAGCCCCTGTAAACAGAAAAAGTGTCCCCTGAAGCATTTCCAGTGCATGAAAATGATCACCAGTGAGGAGGTTTTTTCCGCACTGGTACAGATGCTTTATTGAAGCACAAGTAATACAATGCCAAGACATTCCCAGCAGGTATCGCCTTGTTGTTCCCCTAAGTCCGCAGTTTTTTTGGACCGGGACGGCACCATTAACGAGCAGATGGGTTATATCAACCACATCAGCCGCTTTGTGCTTCTACCCGGAGTTGCCCAGGCAATCCGCAAGCTCAACGCCATGCAGCTGCCAGTGGTGGTGGTCACCAACCAGTCCGGGCTTGCCAGGGGCTATTTCCCTGAATCACTACTGGATGCGGTGCACGAGCAGATGCGCCAACAGTTACTGGCCGAAGGGGCGCATGTGGACGGCATCTATAGTTGTCCGCATCACCCGGAGGCCAAAGTGGTGCAGTACCGCAACGCCTGCAACTGCCGCAAGCCGAAAACCGGTCTGCTTGAGCAGGCGGCGCGCGAGCTAAACCTGGATTTATCCCGTTCCTTCATGGTGGGAGACCGTTGGTCGGATCTGCGCTGCGGTGCGGCTGCGGGTGCTGCCACGGTGCTGGTACGCACCGGTTATGGCCGTGGGGAGGAACTGTATATAGGGCCGCAGGAGGCAGTGCAGCCGGATTTTGTGGCTGATGATCTCCTGGCTGCAGTGGCCTGGATCAGTGGGAAGTTGTGTATGCCGTTGCCGGCAGAAAGCAGATGCATTGGTAGTGAGTGCCGATGATTTTTTTGTGATCAATCAGGATATTGTTAATACAGGAGACGATCCATGAATACTGTGCGGCAATTTTCGTCTTTAATCTGTGTGTTGTTGCTACTTTCCGGGTGCACCTACAACACAATGCAGCAAAAAGAGGAGGTAGTGTTCCAGGCCTGGAGCGATGTTGAGGCCAGTTTGCAGCGCCGGGCCGATCTTATTCCTAATCTGGTGGAAACCGTGAAGGGCTATGCCCAGCATGAACGGGAAACTCTGGATGCAGTGATCAGCGCCCGTACCAGAGCAACTGCTGTGCAGATTGCCGACAAGGATTTGGCCAATCCTGACCTGATGCAGCAACTGCAGGAATCGCAGGGCCAACTCAGCTCTGCCCTTTCCCGCTTAATGGTTGTGGTGGAGGCCTATCCTGACCTGAAGGCTAATCAGAACTTTCTTGATCTACAACATCAACTGGAAGGAACGGAAAACCGCATCAATGTGGCCAGGCAACGCTACAACGAGGCGGTGCAATCCTTCAATGCGGTCATCCGCGGCTTTCCTGGCAAGCTGATCAACGACCGCCTCCTCCATCTGGAACGCAAGGAATATTTTAAAGCTACGGCCCAGGCACATGAAACACCTGCGGTTAAGTTCTGACAGACCCAAGGCACATGATGCGCCGCTTGTTCTGTGCTCTATGCCTGTGTCTGTTCACTCTGTTGGCAGGGTTCACTGGCCAGGCTGTCGCACTGGATGTACCGCCGCTCCAGGGCAGAGTGAATGATCTTGCCCAAATTCTTGTGCCTGCCACCCGGCAACTTCTGGAGGAAAGCCTGGCTCGGCTGGAACAGGAGGATTCTACCCAGAT
>JAAYIE010000158.1 GCA_012744275.1 Desulfobulbaceae bacterium | reverse complement strand
GGATGCAGGAAGACCAGACGAAATTGCTGATCTGACACCAGCTTACTTCAAAAAACTCAATTCTGATTAGAGCATTTGACGCTTACGGTACACTTGAATAATACTAACAATAAAAGAAGCCACCGGACTCTAGATACTTAGGGACCTCGGTGGCTTCCTTGTAGTACGGGATATTTCCCGTTAAAGCTTTAAATCTATTTACTTGAATTTGTAATTTGCAGCATCTTCTGCAACTTTATCAGCATCAAAATTATTGAAGGCTTCAACAAATTCGTTAGTGTAATACTCATCAACCGGGATATCTTCAGTGAACTGACCTGTATCAAGTGCACCCTGTTTCATTATGGTCCACTCATCGATATTGTGCCAGCCATATCCATGCTTTTCGGTGTCTGCGTCATTTGTGATATAAACCAGACCTTCGATTGAAGCTACAGCATCATCTACTTTAAGGTTCAAAGCAGGGAACTTATGAACTACGATGTCAGCGGCTGCTCTCGGATTCTCTTTACAGAAGAGAATACCCTTTGCATATGCACGACCAAACTTCTCGATAATCTCAGGATAGTCTTCAACAAATTGCATTGTTGCACAAACACTATTTGCGCAACCAGGAACAAGTTCCTCAAATGTGATATAGCGAAGATCTAAGCCCTGAGCCTGCCATAACTGGTATTCTTTCTCCCAAGTAAAGACTGCATCAGCTTGTCCTAATTCAACCATCTGTGCACGGTTTTCTCCACCGACTACGTAATTGATATCTGTTGCTGGATCAAGACCCAGAGCTAATGGATAAATATCAAATAGAGCTGTCCATGCGCTGTATGCCAGAACGATATCTTTACCTTCCATGTCAGCAGGTTCCTTGATATCACTGTCAGATCTTACACACATTCCGAAAATGTTACGTGTGTCAACTTGCATAACGGAGATCAAAGGCATACCGGCTTCACGAGCAACCATCAGGTTATTTGGTGCTGGAATACAGAACTCAGCTTGACCAAAAGAAACCATTCTAACGTCAGAAGTTCCATCTGTGGACTGCTCAACTGAGACATCCAAACCTTCTTCTTCAAAGTAACCATTTTCAACTGCTGCCCACACGTGTGCATCGTCCAAAACTTCTAAGGAGCGGGGTAATACATATTTGACAGGAATCAAATCACCATTTCCCTTGTCGGTTCCGGGATCCTTACTGCCAGCACAAGCGACTACACTAATCATCATTACAATCGCAAGTACAACAAGTAAGATTTTCTTGCTTTTTTTCATATCTTCCTCCATTTTCAGTCTTATTACTTCTAGCTCTAAGAGCAAGACTTTTACACTAAGCCCATGAGACATGAGGTGTAAATTTGTATATTACTTTAGTGTGACCGCCACACTAGATTTGAAAGTTCTGAGCTTCGTCTTATTAAGACGATGCTGTTCCGATATTTATCGGAAATCAATGTATCCTTCAAGTCCATATAAGACTAAATACCTGGTGATTAATAAAACGTTAAATCAATCTTTCCATGGTTTTACAACACTCTCAAGTGAAGAAATTATGTTGTATACTACAACACCAATTAT
>JAAYIE010000116.1 GCA_012744275.1 Desulfobulbaceae bacterium | reverse complement strand
GGTTTGGCAGCACCCATATCCTGCTGGGCGGCAGCGCGGTTATGCTGCTCTTGTCTGCCTTGGTGAGCATCAACCCGGTGCGCGGCCGCGCCTGTTTGCTGGTGCTGGTTGCCGTTGGTGCGTGGCTATCCGCCTCGTGGACCCGTTTCCAGGAGAAAAACGGCGGGGTGATCAGCGTGGAAACGCCCTACAACCACATCCGTATTGCTCGCACCATGAACATGTATGGCCGCGATCTGCTCTATTTAAGTACCGACCCCGGCCGCTTCCAATCAGCCATGTACCTGGATAACCCAACGGAATTGGCCCTGTCCTACACTCGCCTGTACGCCCTGGGCCCGCTCCTTGTGCCCCAGGCGAAAAGCGTGCTCATGCTGGGCGGCGGCGGCTACAGCGTGCCCAAATGGCTGCTTGCTGGCCATAGCGGCCTGAATGCCGACAGTCTGCGCGTAGATGTGGTGGAAATTGACCCCGGCATGACCCGTGTTGCCAAGGAATACTTTCAGTTGCAGGAAGACGAACGGCTGCGTGTTTTCCACGAAGATGTGCGCGTATTCTGCAACCGCAACACCGAGCAATACGATTTGGTGTTCATGGATGTATTCGGATCCAGCTACACCATCCCCTTCCACGCGGGCACTTCCGAGGCGGCGGCGGCCATGCGCCGTGCTGTGTCTGATGATGGCGTCCTTTTGATGAACGTGATTGCCTCGGCCGAAGGTGAGGCTGCCGACCTGTTGTGGTCGATCAGAAACGGCCTGGCCGAGCATTTTGCCGAGGTGCATGTGCTGGCCGTGCAAGAACCACACAATGCAAGCGCTATCCAGAATTTCATGCTGCTCGCCCTGCCCCAGGCCCGGGCAGGTGTGCTGGATGGCGAACAACTGGCCGAGTATCGCGAACGCCTTATTCCGCCCGGTCCGACTGTACCGCCCCTGCGGGATGAATTCGCCCCGGTGGAACGCTACGCTCTGCCTCTGGCGCTTTCTGAGTAGGAACTGCGATACATCATCCGCAGCGACAATGGAAAACCAGCAGACCGTTGCTGGTTGCTGGTCTCTGTATAGTACCGGATGTCTTCGAATATAGAGTGTTAAAGATTCACATGGGTGTCATATTTTGCTGTTAATATGAGATAGTTTCGACGGCTCCACAGCCCAAGTCCGTACGATTGGTCGTGCTTGATGCCTGGGCCGTATTTTCCTCAAAGATCAAGCTCTGGTAGATGTCTGGTCTGCCAAGTCGTTTTGTGTCAACTTGTACTCGCAGGCCTTTTTGCACCGTCAGGTCAAACTATCGCTGGCTCCGGATCTGGTTCGGGTTCTGTTTCCGGATCGTTTAAAAGCTGGTTGACCCGGTCGATATCGTAGGAGTGGGCCAACACAAAGAGAATATCCTCCTCCTGCAGGACTATACTGCCAGAGGGAATAAGCATGGCTTCATCGCGGATGATTGAGCTGATCACCATATCACTACCCAGGCCGAGGCTGGCGATGCTCTTGTTGATGGCGCGCGCATTTTTTTCAATATGGATTTCAAACATATCCACATCACTTTTCTTGGTGGTGTGCAGTTCCACGGTGTAAGGGGAGGTTAGCGGCCTGTCTGCCGTAAAATTAAAGAGTTGGGAAAGTTTACCCAGGCTCATGCCCTGCACCACACAGGAAACGAGCACCACAAAGAAGATGATGTCAAAGACAATGCCGTTCTGATCAAGGTTGGATGCATAGGGATAAGTGGCGAGTACGACGGCTACTGCGCCTTTGATGCCGCCCCAGCTGATGAAGGCCTGTTCCTTGACCGTGTATTTAAAGGGAATAAGCGAGAGAAACACGGCCACAGGCCTGGCCACAAAGGTCAGGACAAGTGCTATGATCAGGCCCTCTTTCCAAATGTTGGCAAAGTTACTTGGAAAAACAAGCAAACCCAGCATGAGGAAGAGCGCCACATTGCTGAGCGTTGTAATGCCTTCGACAAAGTTGCTTGCACCCTGTTTGCCGGTAAATTCGGAGTTGCCGAGCCAGTAACCCATAAAAAACACGGCAATGATACCGTTTGCGGCAATCAGGTCTGCGGTACCATAGCCCAGCAGGATAAGCCCGATCATGAGAACGTTGTAGTTGCCCCTGTTCTCGGATTTCAGGTGATCAAACAGGTAGACCGAGATCTTGCTGATGACAAAACCCACCAGCACCCCGCCTATGAATTGCCAGGTAAGATTGAGGATGTATTGAAAATAGGAGCCCCCGCCGATGGTGAGCAGGTTGATGAAGGCCAGGGTGAGAAGAATTGCCATGGGGTCGTTAGCGGCCGACTCCACTTCAATGGTGGTGGCCAGCTTGCTCTTAATCGGATTCTGCCTGGTGATCATATAGACTGCAGCCGCATCGGTGGAGGCGATGATGGAGGCGATCATCATGGATTCGAGAAAGGGCAGGTGAAAGATATGGTGTACGAAAAACCCTAGGACAAAGGCGGTGAGGATAACACCCAGGGTCGCCAGGGTAAGGGCTGGCCCGGCGACACGACGGAAGGCTGCCCTGGTGGTGCTGTAGCCACCGTGAAAAAGGATGAAGATAAGCAGGACATCGGCAATCCTCTTGGTTAAGAGGGCATCATCGAAATAGAAGAGATTGAGCACATCGCTGCCAAATATGATGCCGATGAGCATGAAGACCAGCAACAGGGGAATACCAAAGCGCGAACTGATTTTGGTGGTAAATACCGAAAGGATCATCAACAGAGAGAAAATAAAAAGCATGGACATAAACAGCTACTCCTAGGCTGTGTCTGGTCGAGCGAAAAAAGTACTTCAAGTACAAGGATGAACAGTTATTTCAGTTCCAGCCCAGCGATGTTTGTTGAAGGGGCAAGCGTGAATGCGGCGCAGGTGAGCATGTAGAGACATATTTCGGAGCATTCGCCGATGCCAGGCACAAGAACGCTGTAATGAGGAACTGGAGGTACTGGTGCGGACATCAGGACGACAGGATTGCCCCACAAAGGGCGAGCGCTTTGGCCTTGGGCAGCCATGGCGACGCAGGAAAATCGCCGTGCCGCGTACCACGGCCAGTGTACACTACGCGGCAGGCAGGTTCTATGTTTTCCGGACTGATAGCAAGGAAAAAGAGTAGTTAAAAACCGGTACAGACGAATAACAGTGCTCCTACTCCAGAAGCGACTGCCAGGAGTGGCGTTCCAGAAAGCTGCCGGGCACATCTTTTTCCATTGCCTGAAAAAGCTGCCAGGGCATGGCAAAACTCAAATACTGTTCTCCCAGCAATTTGCGCACGTATTTACGTGCAGAAAGATCGGTCAGACCGACCACAGCCCGAGGATGTGCGGAGCGGCCCTCTTCAAGAGGCATAATGCCGATATTCTGGCAGGCAGCTGCCCAGGGAATAGCTACGTTTTCCCGGCCTTTCCTGCCGTAATTGGCCAGCACCACCAGAGCAGAGAGCTGATCGGCATTGACAAAAAAGGTGACAGATTCCGGCTGTTCGTCATCCGGGTTTATTTCAGCCAGTGGCATCAGTACCACAGATTTTGGCGACACATCCGTAATGGGCAGCTGGTCGAGCCATTCGCGGGTCAGTTCCGGATTTTTAACATAACCTTCGCCTTCAAGAAAATTGCTAGCAAAATCGCGGCCAGCCTTTCCCATCAGCATTTCGCCCACGGCGCGCCCCTTTTCCCAATCCTGGTTGCCAGAGGAAAGGAAGCGGAGGAAGCATTCCTTGCCGCCAGGAAAGTCCTTGTAGCGATTACCAAAACCAAGGCCAACCCCGCCGCCCCAGCACCCGAAGTTGTTGCTGCTAATTACAGCGGTTTTCCCACGGGCAGCGTTGGCTGCCAGGAACATAACGCAGCCCCACTTGCCCTCGGCAAAGCGCATGGCCTTTTCGGGCGGTTTTTCGGTGAGCACAAAGGCAACAGGCTGATGTTGCAATTTAATGGCTTGGGCGATTTCGGATTGCATGATGTCCCCCTTGACGTTTTCGGTTGCAAGACAGCTCTATCCTCAATTCTATTTTATTGATAGCGCTTCATCAGTCAACGTACACGCTTCAGTGCATTCTTGCCAAGACACTTGCCTGCCGCAGGATGATGTGGAGGACACGCTGCAGCCAGATTTTGTGGCAGTTTTTATCGCCAGCTAATGATCTTCGACAAACAATGCTTATGAGTAAGGCATGGGGTTAAAAAACCTACTTAAAGCACATAAGGAGGGGCGCCATGACGAAGTTTACACACGCTGGCAAGGAAATTGCGTTGGATGAACGCGGTTTTCTCTTGAATCAGGAGGACTGGAACGAAGAGGTTGGCCAGTTGCTAGCCAAACGCGAAGGTCTGGGCCCACTCACCGCAGAACAGATGGATATCATCCGCTTCATGCGGGAGTACTTCCTGAAATACCATGTGTTTCCCATGTTGAACAATGTTTGCCGGATTGCGAAACAACCCAAGCAGTGCGTGAATGAGCAGTTTGTGAACCCTGAAATAGCCTGGAAAATAGCGGGCTTGCCCAGGCAGGACGGCATCCGTTTCGTTACTCTGGACGGCAAGAATTATTTTATGGAGCCCTACGGTTAACGCGCCGTTGAAATGATAACAAGCCGGGAGGTAACCCATGTATAACGAGAATGAGCTGTGCGACAAAATCAGAGTGTTATATCCGGACATAGGGGCTTGTGGGATCGACATTGATGTGCATTTTGATGATGCGCAAAAAACTTGGATTGTTCATTTGCAGAAGGATAATCATTCATTGAAACACCATCTTGAGCAGGTGGACGCCGACAAGTGCATGGAAGGAACGCAGTGTGTTGCCCTTGGGCTTGATATAGCGCAGCTAAGAAAAAACATTGAAGGCGAGCAGTTCTAGCATTTGTAGCACCGTAGCAGTTGAAGTTGAAGAACGGAAGAGCAGGATTGAAGCCATGCTCTTCCGTTGTCGGATGCAAGGTGTCGCAATGCCTTTGCACCCCTTGACCCGCTGCTGTTGATAACGGCGGTGTCGAAGCCCTGATCGACAAGAGCCGGCGCAAACCCAACCTCAAAAGCCGCGTCGAAGAAGCAACCGAGGCAGCTGTGGTTGCACATGCGATCGAACAGCCAGCACACGGTCAGGTAAGGGCCAGTAACGAGTTGCGCAAACAAGGTGTGTTCATTTCCCCAAGCGGAGTTCGCAGTGTCTGGTTGCGCCATCAACTGGCCTGCTTCAAGGATCGCCTGCGTGCCCTTGAGGAAAAGATGGCCAGAGAAGGATTGATCCTCACCGAGGCCCAGGTCCAGGCGCTCGAGAAGAAAAAGGAAGAT
>JAAYIE010000115.1 GCA_012744275.1 Desulfobulbaceae bacterium | reverse complement strand
GCAATCCGCGATTGCTGGCCCAATCCACCCGTGCCCTGGTTTTCAGGTACTATATAGTCACAGGTAAGACATGCGCTGCAGCCAATGCCCATGAAATCCTCCTCAGAAATGTCAGGATAGTCAAAATTCAGTTTTTCAACGACTGTTAACATAACAGGACCAGATGCAAGCCCTTGATGCCATTTCCTATCCTTCAACACCAGCAACCAGTCATACCGATTAAATTTAATAAAAACAATATGTTACTGTTTATTCTCTAAAAATACTTGTTTTTGCCGACCCATCTCCTATAATAGCACATCTTAATTAGCAGTATAGCATATTAAAAATCAACAAGGCGACGGCCTGCCTTTTGTGTATATCATCCCGATTTTACACAAAAGTACAATAGACTCACCAGCTTTAAACACCCGTTGCCCCTACCGGTTGGCGGTTATTTGACCGCTCCACAAAAAATATCATGAACGTATCGCCCACTAAAGGATGCACAGCATCCCGATGCAGACGACTGTTCGCGCTTTCTGCCCTTACCCTTTTTATTTTCTGCAGCGCACCCTTTACAGCCCAAGCCACACATCGGACGCAGTCTACCACTCTGTCAAAAAAGGTGCCCTACCGGCAGGAGATTGAGCATGCTGCCCGGTTGCATGGGGTTGACCCTACCTTGATGGCAGCCCTGGTGAAGGTGGAATCCGGCTTCAATCCCAAGGCTAAAAGCCCGGGCGGCGCACGCGGCCTGACGCAACTTCAACCAAGAACTGCTTCCAGGATGGGCGTACGCAACATTCACGATCCCCAAGAAAACCTGAAGGGTGGTGCTCGCTATCTCGCAAAATGCATGGCTATGTTTAACAATGAAGAGGTTGCGCTCATGGCCTACAACAGAGGGCCTGGCGCGGTGAAAAAAATGAAGGGAGCGCATGCCAAGGCCAAGTCATCCGCTTTTGTACGCAAAGTGAAGAATGCCCAGCGCGGTTACCAGAAAACCGCACAGGTTGCTACATCAATAGTCGCCATCAACGATCCGCCCAGCAAACAAAAAGGCTGAGCATTACAAAGCAATCAGCTTTTTTGCCGCCGCTGCGTCACCTTGCAGAATAAACCCTCTTTGCTGAGGTTGGTGGCAAAGCACTGATTGCAGGAAACGCAAGCCGCCCGGACGTGATCACCCTCTGCCCAGCGTTTAACCAGGTGCGGCTCGCAGATAAGCGGCCGAGACAGGGCTACATAATCGGCCAGCCCCGTTTGCAGCACCTCTTGAATAGTGGAGAGACGCAGAAAGCCACCAACTAGAATAAGGGGGACCTTGATCTCCTCCTTATAACGCCGGGCATGCCCGCAATAGTAGCCCTCTGCTTCGGCGCTGAGGCGGTCGCCGGTGCGTGCAAAGGAAAGTCCGCCGGTATTGAAGGTGCCGCCACTCATTTCAATGGCATCAACCCCGCGCTCAGCCAGCATCTGGCAAACCTGTACACTGTCGGCTGCACTCAGGCCGCCCTCAACAAAATCTTCGGCATTGATCTTTACCAGCACTGGGTAATCAGCACCCACACTTCCGCGCACCGCGTCGTATACCTCAAGTAATAATCGTGCCCGGTTTTCCAAGCTGCCGCCGTACCCATCTTCCCGCTGGTTAAACCAGGGTGAGAGAAACTGGCTGAGCAGATAGCCATGGGCACTATGAATCTGCACTCCATCAAAGCCGGCTGTGCGCGCCCTGCGAGCGGCATGCGCAAAAGCAGAGACCACGGCGTTAATATCCGCTCGGGTCATGGCCAGAACCCTGCGACCGGCAACGCCTTCCCCGCTGGCCATGGGGCCACGGGCTGCATGCTTTCCCGTGCCGATGCCCCAGCGCCCGGCATGGGCCAACTGCGCCACAATAACCCCACCCTCGGCATGCACAACCCCGGTCAGGTGCTGCAAACCTGGCAACAGGGAATTGTCGTAAATACCCAGTTGCCTCCTGCCGGCCTGCCCCTCCTCGGCAACATAGGCATGCCCGCTGATGAGCAAACCCACCTGCCCACGCACCAAATCCACGAGATATTCAAGCAGAAGCCCGGTTACTGCCCCATTCTTTTCGGCCTTGGCCTCGTTGGTGGCCGAGCGCACCACACGGTTCTTAAGGTGCATGGAAGCAAGCCTTGTTTCTTCAAATACGGATGGCATAGCTTTGTTCTCCTCATGCCCGTACAATACCGACCAGCCAAAAAAGCAGCATACCCACCAGCAGGGTGCCGCCCAGGCTTTTGGTTCTCAGGGCAAAAACGAGGGTGGGTACAGCCACCCACAGGTCGGTTTTGGTAAAACTCAGGCTGTGCCCGTCCACCAGCAGGGATGGAGCCAGCAAGCTGCTGAGAATAGCCACCGGAATAAGACTGAGCCAATCAACCAACCAGGGCGGCATGCGCTTATGGGCAAGATAAACGAGCGGCAGCCATCTGGGTATATAGGTGACCAGACCCATGGCTGCAAAAAGCAGGATATATTCCGGGTAGCTCATTATCTGCGCCTCTTCGCCCGTTTGATGAAAAAGCCCAGGGTGGCCCCGCATACTGATGCACCCACAATATACGAGTTCCCTGGAATAAGCAGATACCAGCCAACAGCGAGTCCTGCGCTCAAGAGCCCAGTCAGCACCAGAAGGCGGTTGTGCAACTGAAACACTAAAAGGCAGATGAACATAGCGGTGAGCGCATAATCAATACCGAATGCACCCCTGGGGATAAACTGGCCAGCTAGTGCGCCGGCTACTGTGGAAAGTACCCAGGCACTGTTGGAAAGATGATTGACAACAAGAGCGCGCCATCGGTCCCAATTGCCGACGCGGAAACGGGCCATGTTGACTGCAAAGGTTTCATCGGTGATGCCGTAGGCAAAAAGCGTGAGGAACCAGCGATTGACGCCGCGCAGATGTACCGCCAGGGCCGAACCCATCAGGGCATGACGCAGGTTGACCATAAAGGTAGTGGTGACAATGGCTGCCATGGAAGCGCCAGCATCTATCATGGCTACGCCAATGAACTGGGCGCTGCCTGCGAAGAGGGAAATCGACATCAGCCCGGTGAGCCAGGCTGGTATACCCGCCTGCTGCGCCAGAACGCCCATGGCCAGCCCCAGCGGCAGATAACCGAGGCAGACAGGCCAGGCTGCGGCTGCACCCTGCCGCAAAGTCTCATTTCGGTTGTCCTGTCGCTGCTTTACCTTGTCTTGATCCATTTTTTTCGCTACTTTCGCAAAGACACTGTCAGTAATTTTTGAAACACTACAAACCTAATCTGCTTCTACCTGCAGATGGCAGGTCGCTTTGTGCTGCAGGCCAAGGGGCTACATATACACCACAATGTTTAAGCAAAACAATCCCTTTTACCCCGCCAAACCGGCTCGCCGCACACGCCCTTACCGTCTGCTGCCGCACCGGAAAGCTCCATGAATACCCGCTGGAATCTGGCCGACCTGCTTGATCTGGAATATCTGTTCGGGCGTGACGAAAGCATCCGCTTACACGAGGGAGAACAGGTACTGGCTAAGCGTGATCGCATTATCTACCTCGCTAAAATAGCGCCTAAACTTAAGGACACTACCAATCCGAGTTCCCAGGGCCTCATTCACCGCTGGCTTAAGGTGCGGCAACACACACCCGCTGGTGACAGGGAAAACGGCCAGGAAATCCTGTTGCCCGGCACGGTGTGGCGCGAAGTTTCGGCAATATTCCTGGGTTTTGCGCTGCTCTTCGGCTTTGCAAGCGGCTTGGGCCTGGCAGGCGCCTTCCTTGTCTATTCCGGCACGGCCCCGCTAAACGTATCTGCCTTTCTCGGTATTTTTGTGGTTCTGCAGCTTGCTATTTTGCTGCTGCAGGCCCTTCTTCTGCTGCTGCGACGTCTTAAGCGCACGCAACTGCAGTCATCAGCCCTGTATGCCCTGCTCTTGCGACTGATGGCCGCTGGTGTCGACTGGGTGCATACACGGGCACACCGTAATCTGCCGGCCGAACAGCGCCTCAATTTCGCCGCCCTGTTCGGTCGCCTGCGCAGCCGACGCGCACAAGCACCGCTTTTCATCTGGCCGGTCTTTTTCCTGCTCCAGCTCCTTGCCGTTGGCTTTAACTTAGGTGTACTCGGACTGACCCTGGCCAAGGTCATCTTTTCAGACATGGCCTTTGGCTGGCAATCTTCGCTGCAGCTTTCTGCCGCACAAATAGCCGAAGGGGTTCGCCTTGTAGCCCTGCCCTGGGGCTGGATTTTGCCCGAGGGCACCGGTTTCCCGAGCCTGGCCCAGATAGAAGGGACACAGATTATTCTCAAAGATGGCATCTATCACCTGGCTACCCAGGATCTGGTTTCCTGGTGGCCCTTTCTCTGTATGGCGCTTTTGGTGTATGGCTTGTTACCTCGGGTATCACTGCTGGTCGGTGGCCTTGTCCAGTACCGCCGGCAACTCGAGCGTCTGGAACTGCGCAGCCCGGAAACCAGGCGACTGCTGCAGCGCATGACCACACCCCAGATGGAAACCGGCGGTGAAGGCGTAGATGATGCCCATCTGCGAAGAGGAGTGGCAACCTCTTTAGAAGACAGCATGGCGGTCACGGAGGAGGACAGCGTCCAAACTGGGCCGACCGTGCCGTCAATCGCGTTGCCTGTGCAACGGTTGATTCTGGTGCCGGAAGAATTATTCGCATCGACGGACATCACCGCATTACAGCAGGCGGTGGCTCGTATAGCCGGGGTTGGCGAAAGCAAGGTGCAGGCCCTGCCTTTTTCAGCCTCTGAAGAACAGGAGTTGCTTACACAAATCCACGCTGAATACATGGCCCAGCGCCTGGATGAAATCTGCATCCTACAGGAAGCCTGGATGCCCCCCTTAGAGGAAACGTACAACCTGCTGAGGGAACTCCGCCGGGTAAGCGGTGCGGCCACCCCGATTACCGTTGTTCTCATCGGCAAACCACAGGGTCGTGAGCGGCTGACCCCGACTCTGCCAGAACATGCCGCCATCTGGCACAAAAAAATGCAGGCTCTGGCCGATCCTTCCCTCGATACCCGTACGCTGATGGAGGTCACATGAAGAACGCCGCCACGCCCCATAGCGTACCCGAGTTCGCTATCATCGGTCACCCCAACGAGGGGAAATCTTCCGTACTTTCTACTCTGGCTGAAGATGACAGTGTGCGGGTCAGTCCTTTCCCGGGCGAAACCGTGGTTTGCCAAACCTTTCCAGTGCGCATTGATGACCGCGAGGTGATTCGCTTCATCGACACCCCCGGTTTTCAAAACCCGCGCGACACCCTGGAATGGCTGAGAGCATACAACGGTCCGCCGGAAAAGATGGTGAGCGCCTTTCGGGCCGCCCATGCGCACAAGCCAAACTTCCATGACGACTGCGAACTGCTTGGCCCGGTCGAGGCCGGCGCCGGAGTGATTTTTGTGGTGGATGGTTCCCGGCCGGTGCGGCAGGTAGATTTGGCAGAGATGGAAATCCTCCGCCTGACTGGCGCCCCCCGCATGGCAGTGATCAACTCCAAGGAAGACGATGCCGCCTATCTCAGCCAGTGGCAGAACGAATTCCGTAAAAATTTCAATTCAGTTCGCCTGTTCAACTCAAGTCGCGCCAATTACCGCCAGCGTATTGAGCTGCTGGAGAGCCTGAAATCCATCGACCAGAGATTGGAGCCGGTGCTGCGCCGGGTGGTGCAGGCCTTTGAGGAGGATTGGGAACAACGCAACATTCGCAGCGCTGCCATCCTCATCGACCTGTTCAAGGGGGTGCTCACCTACCACAGGACGGTACCGTACAAGGCCGGTGAAGAAGAAAAGCTGCGCCGTCAGTTGCAGGAGCGTTTTCAAACCCATGTGGCAGGGCAGGAACAGGAGGCGCATGCCTCCATCCGTCGCCTGTTCAAACACAACATCTTCAACCTGGAACTGCCGCCGCATTCCATTCTGGCCGAAGACCTGTTCAGCGAGCGCACCTGGGAGTTCCTTGGTTTGGGCAAGACCCAACTCATCGTTGCAGGAGCATTGGGTGGAGCGGCCCTGGGGGTTGGCATTGATGCCGCCACCATCGGCGCTTCTTTTGGAGCGGCATCTGTTATCGGTGGACTCTTGGGCGCAGGTGCCACAGCCCTGAAGGCGGATGATCTCCTTTCAGGGGCACGGCTGCTTGGTATGCAGCTCGGTGGTGAGCAGCTGCGTCTGGGGCCGGTGAACAACATCCAGCTCTTGTATATCCTCCTGGATCGCGCGCTGATTTTCTACGCCCATGTCATCAACTGGGCCCATGGCCGCCGCGACTATGAAAGCGCCGCCAGACACGGCGCTGCAGGGCATGACGGCAAGGAGGGTTACACCACCAACTGGAGCCGGGAAGAACGCCGGGTATGCGAACGTTTTTTTACGGCCATTCGTCACGGTAAAGAACTGGAAATAGAAGACAGCACCGTTGCCCTGCATCAGCTTCTGCTGGAACAATTCGAGCAGATTGCCGGGGCCCGAACCTGAGCCGCTGAATCTAGAACGTCATTATTCGCAACATTTTTTGACGCCAAATCTGGCAAGAATACCCTCCATCAGACACCATTTGGTAAAGGCGGACTGGAGCAAGTTCAGACCGATAAAGGCGGTCACAAAAAGCCAGTAGGGGTGCAGCAGCGACAGCCCCAGAGTTGCCAGAATACCGGTGCCTGCAATGGCCCGGATGTATTGTTCCATTTTCATACCGTATTTTCCTCTATTTCACTGCGGGAAGAAATAGCACCTGCTTACGCAGGCCCCTAGCCTGTAGCCGAGAAATCAACGGCCATCTTTCCACCATGTAGTTTTTTACTCCGCACTCAAGGGCAATCCATCCAAGCGTACAGTACCTTGCCGGATCCCGCCTTCCACGGCCTCCACATAACACTGCACCTCGTCGCCGCAGGAACCATTCGTACAATTTCGTGCTGAAAAAAGAGCGCCTTATCCACTTCCCGGCCGATATGGCCTCTCACTCCGACGAATACTGATTTCATGGAAACCCCTCAACAAAGAATGGATTCAACACCGGGAGCTGCTATTCTCACGACGCCAGATTGAATTCTTTACGGGGATCCTCACAATTACTCCTTCAGCTGAACCATCAGGCGCCCCTCTTGCACGTGGATTGATTCCACACCGGCGGCAAATGCCTGCCAGAAGCCCTGATCCGAGCCGAACTGCTCTATTAGGTTGACATTTTTCAAACCACCCAACCAGGCACTGGGCATGGGCACTCCCATAATGGACACGCCACGCAGCGCTACCACCGGCTTGGCCTCCCGAAAGGCGAGCTCGAGCCCAGTACGTATTCTCAGGGTTTTTCCGCCCATGAAGGGAAAATCAGGCGGCAGAGTGACGAGCATGTTGGCGCTGACCAGATCGTCGCCCAAGTCAATCGCTAGCCGATTGGCCAAGTCTGTATTACCGGCCAGCATGGCGTTGAGTTCCCGTTCATTGAAATGAATAATTCTAGAGAGCCCATCTTCGCTATAGGGCTCTGGGGTAACCGTATCCAGGCTATCCACCCTGCGGTCAATGGGCAGACTCACCTGCTCTCCCTGTGGAGAACTTTGCCCGCCAGGATGACCGGCATCTGCAGGCGGTCGGATATCATCCAGCTGTTCCAGTCGGGACAATTTCAGCTCAAGCTGGTTAGTTTCCGCAGCACTTAGGGCAACAGGTTGAAACGGCTTGGGAAAAAGCCAGGATTGGGCAAAATAAAGGGTGAGCGCTATGCTGAGCACCACCGCTGTCACGACAAGACCCGTTACCTGCAGCCAGCTCAATCCTGAAGATTTTTGCTTTTCGTCCATCAGACCCTCCCATGGTAACTGTGATGAATGCTCCAGAAATTTCATCCAATTTTGAAACAACCTAACACCCGTTCCGGTCGTCATAGTTTCAAGTTCTTTTCACCAGCCACGATAACGGATACTATAAGTATTCTTGTGTAAGCTTCAAATCACAAAAACAACCAGCAAATATGTTCTCGAACCCAACAGACGAATTGCAACCTCACCAAGCCACCTCCCCTGCCGGCATCCATTCGAATCACACTCGACGTAAGATGCAATCAAGGTGAAATTATCTTGTCCGGACTTCTAATTCCCAGTATTGCACGGAGCAGCACGTCCGGTCCTTATTACACCCATAATGATTACCCATGAACATCTATCTGATTTTAATCTGTACGCTCTTGCTGCTCGATTTTCTTTTGGAGGTCGGGGCAGCCTTGCTCAATCTGCGCGCCTTGCAGGCTGAGGTGCCGGAGGAGTTTGCCGACTGCTACAGCAAGGCTGAATACAGTCGCATGCGGCAATATACCTACGAACGCACCCGCTTTGGTCTGGTGCGCGACAGCTTTTTGCTGGTGCTGACCTTGGCCTTTCTTTTAACTGGCGGTTTTAATCAAGTGGATCTTTTGGCGCGCAGCCCCGGCCTCGGGCCCATTTACACTGGTTTGCTCTTCACCGGCGCACTTGTTTTCCTCGTGGCCCTTATACAACTGCCCTTCAATGTCTACAGTACCTTTGTGCTGGAAACACGCTTCGGTTTCAACACCACCACAGTGCGCACCTTTATTGCAGACCAGTTCAGGGGAGCCTTGCTGGCCATAGTACTGGGGGCGCCAATCCTGGCAGCCATTTTGTGGTTTTTTGAAATGAGCGGCCCCATGGCCTGGTTCTATGCGTGGCTGTCGGCAAGCGGCTTCATGCTGGTGGTGCAGCTCCTGGCACCGGTGCTTATTTTACCGCTGTTCAACCGCTTCACGCCGCTACCCGACAATGAACTGCGCCAGGCCATATATGCCTATGCCCAGCGTCAGCACTTTGCCCTTGAAGGCATCTACACCATGGATGGTTCCAAACGCTCCACCCGGGCCAATGCCTTTTTCACCGGTTTTGGCCGTTTCCGCCGCATTGTCTTTTTCGACACCCTGCTGACCCAGCTCAGTCCTGAGGAGATTGTCGCGGTGCTGGCCCATGAGATGGGCCACTACAAACTCAAACATGTGCCGCTCATGCTCATCCTGGGTATTCTGCAGACCGGCCTGATGCTCTTTATCCTGTCGTTTTTTCTTGGCAATAACGGCCTCTTTGCCGCCTTTCAGATGGAGCATATCTCTGTATACGCGGCCCTGATTTTTTTCGGTTTTCTTTACACTCCCATAGCCACCCTGCTGGCAATAGCCATAAACGCCCTTTCCCGCCGCCACGAATACCAGGCAGATCGCTTCGTGGTTGCAAGCGGAGCAAGCGCAGATGCCCTTATAGGTGGCCTGAAAAGTCTCACTGTAAAAAATTTAGGCAATCTCACTCCGCACCCGCTGAGCGTTATCCTGCACTACAGCCACCCGCCCATGCTGGCGCGCATCCGCGCCCTGCGCCACTTGGAAACACAGCAAAAAGCAGCAGCATGATGTCTGCTCGTACGTCTGCCAATACCATACCGCCGAAACTGGAACAGGCCTGGCTAGTGCAGCTAGCGCACGAATATGCTCGTATCTGTCAGGAACGCAAGGTGAGGCTGAAACCACCTATCCTCCGCCTTACCCAGGCCGAAAGCCGCTTGGGCCACTGGTCGGGCGCAAAGCGCGAGATCAGTCTCAGCAGCTCCTTTATTGCCGGCCATGAATGGGCGGTCGTGCTGCAGGTATTCAAGCACGAGATGGCGCACCAGCTCTGTGGGGAGCTGTGGCATGAGCCAAATGCGGCCCACGGACCGAGTTTTGTCAGGGCATGTCAGATATTAGGGGTGGACGCACCCTTTCAAGGGGCGCGGGTGGATCTGACAGATGGCCTGTTTGAAGCCTTGCACCAAAGCCAAAAAGCCAGCCCGGCAGACAGGCTACACCAGCGTATCCGTAAACTGCTGGCCTTGGCCGCTTCTGACAACGAGCATGAGGCAGCCCTGGCCCTTGCCCACGCCAGTACGCTTTTGACCAGGCATCGTCTTGAGGCAAGTACCTTAGGTGGCCAGACTGACTTTATCCATGAAAGCATCAACACTGGCCAGCAAACCATGCCTGGCTTTCGCAGGGCCATCTGTTCTATTATCTTGGACTACTTTTCGGTGCGCGTCATCACGGCCAGTATCTATGACCAGCACCGCAATGTGCAGGTGAAAACCGTGGAGTTGCTTGGCCGCAGGCAGGATGTGGCTGTGGCCCGCCACTGCTACCACTTTCTGGAAGAGCGACTGCAGGCCCTCTGGCAAGCGCGATGTCACCGTTTCAAAGGCATGGGAAAGATGCCCAGAAACAGCTTTTGCCTTGGCCTGCTGGCTGGTTTCCGCCAAACTCTGGCCCAAGAAGAACAGAAAAAAAAGCACGAATCCGCCAGCCCGCAAATACAAGAGACAATGCAGTCTCTTATGCAAAGCGAAGTCCTTCTCAACACTTTTGTCGGCGAACGCTTTCCCAGAGTGCGCCGCCAGCGCCAACAAGGAATTACAGTATCACCCCGCCTCTATGATGCCGCCATGGAGGAAGGCCGTAAGCTCCGGATGTCTCAGCCAATGGGCGCTACATCCGCACCTGTTCCCGCCCTGCCCGGCCCGATGCGAACCCGCAAAAAATGAATTATTTGTTTTCTCTTAAGGCCCTTGCTCTGCTTGACTGAAAGCGCTCATCTTGGGTAAGATGGGCGGACAATCGCCTGGCGTAAGCAGCCGGGCTTTTTACTGAAATACTCCCCATGCCAGATCCAATGCGCCCGCTGTGCCCGTCTTGATCTGCAACCAGAATACCCCGCCCGGGAGGGCTGTAAATTGAACTACACAATGGAGCGCTGGAACGCCAGCAAGTCGGCTGATCTCTACAGCGTCAACGAATGGAGTAACGGCTACTTCCATGTGGCTGAAAATGGCGATGTCATGGCCTTGCCAGAGCCCGGTGCACTGAACCGGGCAGTGAGCATCGCCGAGGTGGCAGAAGGCATCCGTGCCCGAGGTTTTGACATGCCGGTGCTTCTGCGTATTGACAACATCCTTGATGCTCAGATCACCAGCATCAACGAAACCTTTCGCGCGGCCATGGACGAGATGGGCTACAAGGGCAGCTTCATGGGCGCCTACCCCATCAAGGTGAACCAGCAACAACAGGTGGTGGAAAAAATCGCCGAATACGGCTCCCGTTACCACCATGGCCTGGAGGCCGGATCCAAGGCAGAGCTGATCGCCGCCATGGGCACCATGCTCGATCAGGAAGCAGTGCTGATCTGCAACGGCTACAAGGATGAGGAATTCATCGACCTTGGCCTCTACGCCACCAAAATGGGGTTTAACTGTGTGCTGGTGGTGGAACTGCCCGATGAGCTGCCTCTTATTCTCGAGCGTTCCCGCGAGCTTGATGCCAAACCTATTCTGGGCATCCGCATCAAGCTGTCGGCACAGGCAGGTGGACACTGGGCCGACTCCGGCGGCGAGCGTTCCTTTTTTGGCCTGAACACCAGTCAGATTATTGATGCGGTGGATTTGCTCAAAGAAGCGAACATGCTCGATTGTCTGAAAATGGTACACTACCATTTAGGTTCGCAGATTTCCAATATCCGTGAAATCCGCACCGCGGTCAACGAAGCCTGCCGGGTCTATACCGGGCTTATGCGGGAAGGGGCACAAGTAAAATACCTGGACCTGGGTGGTGGTCTGGCGGTTGACTACGACGGCTCACAGTCCAACTTCCTGTCCAGCCGCAACTATACCCTCAAGGAGTACTGCACCGACATTATCGAGGCGGTCATGACCTCGCTTGAAGAGGAGGAAATTGCCCACCCAATCATTATCACCGAGTCGGGCCGGGCCCTGGTAGCCTACTCTTCGGTGCTCCTCTTCAATGTGCTGGATGTCACCCGCTTTCAGAGCACACCCCTGCCCGAATCCCTGCCAGAGGGAAGCCCCTCTTCACTGGAATACATGCTTCAGGCCTTAAAAGAACTCAATATTCGCAACATGCAGGAAGTGCTCAACGACGTTATCTTCTACCGAGATGAAACGAGAAGACTCTTTAACAACGGTGAAATATCCCTGCGCCAGCGTTCCATATCAGAGCAGTTGTTCTGGACCACCATCAACGAAATCAACCGCCTCTCCAAAGATCTGAAAAACCCCGGCCCAGAGCTGAGCGAACTGGAACGGGTGCTGGCGGATATTTATTACTGCAACTTCAGTGTGTTTCAATCTCTGCCCGATTCCTGGGCCATTGGTCAAATCTTCCCGGTCGTGCCCATCCATCGCCTGGATGAAGAACCCAATCGCTTTGGTATTCTGGCCGACATCACCTGCGACTGTGACGGCAAGATCGACCAGTTCATTGACAAGCGTGGTACCAGACGGGTTTTGCCTTTGCACGAGCTCAAACCTTATGAGGAATATATCCTAGGCGTTTTTCTGGTGGGCGCGTATCAGGAAACTCTGGGTGATCTGCACAATCTTTTGGGCGACACCAATGTGGTCTCCATCCGCATCCTGGAAAATGGTGCGTATGAGTTTGTCAGCGAGCAAGAAGGGGATACCGTGGCCGACGTGCTGGCCTACGTCCAGTACGATCCCAAGCGGCTCTTTATCAGCTTCCGCAAAACGGCTGAGCTGGCGGTACGCGAAGGCCGTATTTCGCCGCAGGAACGGCGGGAGATCGTGGCCGCCTATGAGGCTGGTTTGCGCGGCTACACCTATTTTGAACGATAATACTTGTCAATCTGGTACAATGGGGAATGACAGGGTTTGCCTGAAGGCAAAAGCACAAGAGACGGCCAAGGCTTGATGCGGACGTAAGCAACAAAATCAGAATGGCGAAACAGCCGCGGCTGGGGTTTGTCCGGGTCCTATCTTCCTTACACATTTCTCCATGCCACAGATAGCCGAGCGCCTCGTCTTCATCAAAGAAATGGGCATCCAAGCAGGCTACGTTCGGCGCCATCGATGCCATTGTATGGCCATGCTCTTGCTCTGCTTGCGTTTGCGTTATCCTGCGCGTTGCTGCAATCTTGTGCTCCAATAGTCCTTTCGACTTTTCCTGCAAAAGGGTACACTATTGGTTTATCGTATGATTCTTGTTCCATTTCCAGATCAAAAATACATTAGAGAGGCGGGCGTCAGCGAAGGCCGGCACAGGTAGCATTTTGGCATGGAACTGGAATGAAGTGGCTGGCTTCGAAAAATACCCCTCGAAGTACTTAGCTGGAATTATCACCCGCAAGGAATGACAACATGCGTCAAGTTCAACTGCTCGATACGGTTTCAGTCAGCTATACCGCAACCCTGCCCGGAGGCGAAATTATTGAGGAAGTTCCCGCAAGAGACCCCATCACCCTGGCCATCGGCTCCGGCCGGATACTCAGAGCTGTTGAGGCCGCCATGATGGGCATGAGTGTGGGTGACAGCAGAACCATGCACATTCTGCCCGAAGATGCATACGGTGCCTACGACCCGCAACTGCGCCAGGATATTCCCCGGCAAGTTTTTGCCGGCAGGCTGGATCCCCAACCAGGCATGCTGCTTTCCTTGGCCTTGGAACAAGACGGCGAACAACGGCAGGTTCCGGCCACGGTGCTGGCAGCGGATCAGAATACAGTGACTGTAGACTATAACCACCCTCTGGCCGGCAAGACCCTCAGCTACACCGTGCAACTGCACGCCATCGGCAACTGATGTCAGGGCAGATCCAACCTTTGCCTGCGCTCATTTATTTTTTCCTTGTCAAAAGGGGGCAAGCCGTTTAAACATGTCGGTTCACGTATATATTCCTACGGAGAGGTGACCGAGTGGTTTAAGGTGCACGCCTGGAACGCGTGTGTACGCAAGTACCGTGAGTTCGAATCTCACCTTCTCCGCCATACATAAAAATGCCTTGTAACCTCAAATAGTTACAAGGCATTTTTGCTTTCATTGTGCGTATTGGGTCTGCTTTTGTGCCGGTTTTTTTCCCCTTACCACCTTAGCCTTGCGGCAACACAACCGCGCCTGGGTGCCCCCGTCTGCTTGGAAAAAGTAAAACATGCCTCCGGCCATCTGCCAGCAAAGGAGAATCCGGTCTTTCTCATTTCAAGCTATTACGCGCATTGGCCTGTTCCGTTGCTGCATTACCCTGCTTGCTTCCAGCCGCGGCTTTTGTCATAATGCCGTGCACAGACGCAGCGGTATTGCCCGGCATGCTCACACAACGATGAAAGAGGAGAGCGGTTATGGAACTACAGGAAGCCATCTTAAAAAGGCGTGCAATCAGAAGATTCACCGCAGATGCCGTTACAGACGAAGAACTGCAACAACTTTTTGAGGCGGTGCGGTGGTCCCCCTCCTGGTCAAACAGTCAGGTATGGGAATTCGTGGTGGCCCGGGACAGGAATTTGATTCAAAAACTGACCGAAACTTACCGGATGCCCAAAGGGCTCAATCCAGCGACCAAGTGCTCGCTTGCCGCATCGGCGCTGATTGTAGTGTGTGCAAAGACAGGGATTTCCGGCTGCTATGAGGGTAAGGAAAGCACCAAACATACCAACTGGTACATGTTTGATCTGGGCATAGCCACTCAGACCCTGTGCCTCAAGGCTCACGAAATGGGGCTGGGTACGGTAGTGGTTGGCCTTTTTGATCATGATAGCTGCAACAGCCTGCTGGCCTTGCCAGAAGGATATGAATCGGTCGCCATTATTCCCATTGGCCACCCTGCAGTGGAGGTGAAGGCCGGACCTGCACGCAAGACTGTGGCCGAGATGGTGCATCTGGATCAGTTTGGCCAGAAAATGTTCTGATCCAGAACAAAGCGCTCGTGCCATCTACTGCCTTCCCCCACACAACAACAGCCGTGATCTGTGGGGGAAGGCTGATTTAGGATGTATTCCAGTTCCAGATTAAAGAGATAGTAAGGCGGCAGGACAAACGCGACGTAACTGTACGCTCAGGTACATCCAGCTCGCTTTTGCCGATGCCGACTGTCCATGGTTCCGCTCTCTCAAGCGTTTTAGCATCTCCGATAATACCCGGCCAGCCCAGACCGCCGATCAGCTTAAAGCGCAGCAAACTCTAACTAATCCTACCTGTATGTCAGCTCAAAATTGAACTGGAATCAGACTTACAACGACAAAGCACGTTTTTTCTGCGGCTTGTCCAGATAATCAATTCCTGAAGCTTCCAGTTCTTTCAGCTTGTCTTCTATGGTGCGGCACAGGGTTTTCAGCACCTTAATGCGGGCAAAGTACTTATTGTTGGCCTCCACCAAGGTCCAGGGAGCTGCTGAAGTACTGGTACGGTCAACCATATCGCAGACCGCCTGCACGTATTCCTCCCATTTTTCCCGGTTGCGCCAGTCTTCCTCGGTGATTTTAAAGCGTTTAAAACTGGTTTTTTCCCGCTCCTCAAAACGTCGCAACTGTTCATCCTGGGAAATGGCCAGCCAAAATTTGACCACCACAAGATGGTGCCGCACCATCTGCGCCTCAAAATCGTTGATTTCACTGTAGGCGCGCATCCAATCGGCAGGGGAGCAATAGCCTTCCACCCGTTCCACCAGAACCCGGCCATACCAGGAACGATCAAAAATACATACCCGACCTTTGCGGGGCAAATGCCGCCAGAAACGCCACAGGTAGGGTTGTGCCCGTTCTTCCTCGGTAGGCGCCGCAATAGGAATAACCTGGTAGGAACGCGCATCAATAGCCCTAGTGATGCGCCGGATGGCGCCGCCCTTGCCGGCAGCATCGTTGCCCTCAAAAACCGCAATCACCGACATGTATTTAAACTTAGGATGACGCATGAGCAGGCCGAGTTTGGCCTGGTACTTTTTCAGCTGCTTTCTAAAAATCGCCTTATCCACCGCCTGGCCCATATTCAGGGTTTTGAGCAGGTGCAGACAATCAAGGGAAGGCATCAGCGGAGGCGGAGGTGCTTTCGGTGCCTGGGTCTTGCCGTGCTCCAATCGGTTCCGAATGGCCTTGAGCACGATATTGCCCACAGTCAGGTTGCGGTAGTTATCGTCCTGGCCTTCAATAACCATCCACGGGGCCTCGGCGGTGCTGGTTTGGCGGATAACAGTTTCGTGCACCGCGCGGAAGTTGTCGTAGGCCTTGTAGCGTTTCCAGTCGCGCTCCGTAACCTTCCAGCGGGTCTGGGGATTTTTCTCGAGCGCTTTCAGCCGTTTTTCCTGCTGCTCCCTGGAGAGATGCAACCACAGTTTAATGAGGAGTGCACCTTCGTCTACCAGCATTTTTTCCAACCGTTTAGCCCGCGCCAGGCTTTGATCCAAGTCGGCTTGCTGAGTGATACCGTTGACCCGGTTCAAAATCGGCCACGTATACCAGGAGCCGAAAAAGACCCCTATCTTGCCCTTGGGCGGGAGCGAGCGCCAAAAGCGCCACATCATAGGGCGGTCAAGCTCTTCATCTGAGGGCTCGCCCATGCCGTGGGTTTGGATATGGCGGGGATCCATCCATTCATTGAGCAGATTCACCGTTGCCCCACGGCCAGAGCCGTCCAGACCGCCAACAAGGATAATAACCGAGAATTCAGCAAGTTGCTGCAACTCGTTCTGTACTTCCAAGAGGGCTACCCGCAGGGTTGGCACCTCTTCTTCATAAACAGACTTTTTAATCCTGTGCCCCAATTCGGCTGACTCAAACATGGTTGCCCTCCCTTGGTATGTGAATTTTCTGCACACAGCGGAAACGCAGGTATCAGATGCAGGTGAGAAACATTCTGACTGCAGTATTACACGGTCTTTCCGGTCATCAACAAGTCCAAGCAGCAGATCGATAAAGTTTTTGTTCTTACCCCTGATGATTTTTGGCCGTCTGAAAGAAACAGCAGGGGTCCTGGGAACTGCTTGCGTCCTCAGATAGGCAACGGTATTCTGCATATATCACCTTGAACCAACGCGGTTACGCAGGAGGGTCCATGCGATTTTCTGCCCTTGCCTCTATCCGGGTCAATCTGATTCTACTGGTGCTGGTAGCGGTCCTGCCTGCCCTGGCCATTCTGCTTTTTTCTGGCTACGCCCTGCGCGAAACCATGGTGCGCAGTGCCGAAAGTAACGCCTTACGCCAGGTGCAGGCCATGGCTGCGCACCACGAACGAGTGGCGGAAAATGCCCGTCTGCTTTTGGCCACCCTGACCAGGGCCCGAGAAGTGCAGAATCTTGATGCCCAGGCCTGCCAGCAGCTCCTGGAAGAAATGCGCTCCGGTAACACGGCCTACGCCGTTCTTTCTCTGGCCGATGCCGAAGGCGCTATCGTAGCAGCCTCCGGGCCTGTCTCCGCTGCCGATATCAATGATGAGGAACTGTTCCATCGCGCAACCCGGCAGATGGAATTTGTAATGGGCTCTTACCATCTGGTGCCCGAAACCCGGCATGTGGTTATAGACTTTGCCCAGCCTGTCCCTGACCAGCACGGCAAACTGCTGGGCGTCTTGATGGCCTCCTTTGACCTGAACTATTTCGGGCAGATTTTCGCCGATGCACATTTACCAGCAGGTTCGGTCTTCACCCTGACCGATGCCGAAGGCATGCGCCTGACCCGCTTTCCGGAAACGGAAAAATACACCTGGGTGCCAGATCTGCCGCAGATGATCGCGCATATGTCGGGCACAGAAGATGAGGGCACTTTTTTCGACACTGGTGTGGATGGGGTGCGCCGGTTGTACAGTTTCAAACGCCTGAGCTTTGCAGAAACACTTTTGCAGCATCTGATGATTCGGCTTGGACAGCCCGAAGACCTTGCCCTGGCCGAAGCCAGGCAGGCAGAACGCCGTAACTCCGCCCTGATGGTGCTGGCCACAATCATGGCAGTGGCGGCTGCCTGGTTTGTGGGTGAATTCGCCATTTTGAGGCGGATGAAGCAGTTAATGGCTGCTGCCGACAGGCTGGGCACTGGTGATTTAAGCACCCGCACTGGACTGAGCCATGACGGGGGAGAACTGGGCCGTTTGGCCGCATCCTTTGACCGCATGGCCGAAAGCTTGCAAATTCAGGATCGGGACCGGCAACTGGCTGAAGAGGAGGTTATTACCCTCAATAAAGAATTGGAAGACCGGGTTGTCCGGCGTACCGCCCAATTGGCCGAGGCCAACACAGAACTGCAGCTTACTCTGGAAGATTTGCGCACAGCCCAAAACCAGCTCGTGATGTCCGAAAAGCTGGCCGCTCTGGGCGGACTGGTAGCCGGCGTTGCCCACGAAATTAACACGCCGGTGGGCGTAGCCCTGTCGGCCGCTTCAACCATGATAGATAAAAATCGCCACATCAGCGAATTATTCTCCCAGGGCGAGATGAAACGCTCTGATCTAAACGAGTATCTGGCAACCACCCGCGAAGGCATGGAGCTGGGGCTTTTAAATCTGCACCGCGCCTCGGATCTGATCCGCAGTTTCAAAATGGTGGCAAGCGACCAGATTTCAGAAACACGGCGACGCTTCAAAGTGCGGGAATATATTGAAGAAATTCTCCTGAGCCTGCGCCCCAAGCTGAAAAAAACCAGTCACCGCGTCGAGGTGATCTGCAGCGAAGAACTGGAAATTGAGAGCTATCCGGGTGCCTTTTCCCAGATATTGACCAACCTGATTGTCAACTCCCTCACCCATGCCTTTTCTGACGGCCAAAGCGGGCTGATCCGTATTGAGATAACCACAGATGGTGAGGAGCTAGGCCTGAACTACAGCGATGATGGCCGCGGCATTCCGCCGGGCGAACAGGAAAAAATCTTCGAGCCCTTTTACACGACTAACCGGGCAGGCGGTTCAACCGGACTGGGCCTGCATATTCTATTTAATATCATAACCAATACCCTGCATGGGACTATTTCCTGCAACAGTTCGCCCGGGCAGGGAGCGGTATTTCAGGTGCGTATTCCCCTCCACCAGGATCAGGCATGAAGGACAACGACGAAATTTTATTCAAGGAGGAAGATTCTGCTCCGATACCAGGTGCGGGAAGCGCAGCTTTCACCGCAGCCCCGTGGAAAATTCTGATTGTTGACGACGAAGCCGATGTCCACAACGTGACCGCCTTCATGCTGGCTGGACAGAAGTTCCAGAACCGTACCTTCACCTTCCTGCATGCCTACAGCGGTGAGGAGGCAAAAACAGTGCTGGCTGCAGAAAAGGACATCGCGATCATCCTTTTAGACGTGGTTATGGAAAGTGATGACAGTGGCCTTAAGCTGGTACGCTACATCCGAGAAGATCTGAAGAATTTGGCCAGCCGCATCATTCTGCGTACTGGCCAGCCCGGCAAGGCTCCGGCAACCAGGGTCATTCTTGAATACGACATTGACGATTACAAGGAAAAGACCGAGCTCACCTTGGAAAAGATGCTGGTGACCATTATCTCGGCCCTGCGCAGCTATTCCCTCATTATCACCATCGAAGATAACCGGCAGGGCCTCAAACGCATCATCGAGGCCTCATCAGACATTTTCGAACGGCAATCACTGCAAAAACTGGGTAGCGGCGTCCTGGCCCAGCTCACCGCCATCCTGCAACTCAAGAAGGATGCGCTCTACGTGCACACCTCGGGTCTGGCAGCATCTGGCATCAAAAGCCAACCCATGGTGTTGGCCGCCACTGGTGTTTTCAGCGATTTCGTGGCCCAACCCATGGATGCCATAGAGGGTGATGGGGTGCACAGTGTTCTGGAAAAGGCCAAAAGTGAACCACATGGCTTCTATTGTGAAAACGGTAAATTCTCCTGGTATTTCCGCAGCAAAACCGGGTCAGACAATTGCCTCTATTTTGAGACAGCCAGAGAATTAAATGACAATGACCGGGATTTGCTGGAACTCTTTTTCACCAATGTTTCCCTGGCCTTTGACAACCTGTTTTTGAACAAGGGTATTGAGGAAACCCAGAAGGAGGTCATCTTCCATATTGCCGAGGCCATGGAATGCCGCTCAGCGGAAACCGGCAGCCATGTTCGCCGGGTGGCTGAATTTGCCCGCTTACTCGCCCTTAAATATGGACTCGGCCAGGAAGAGGCCGAGATGGTTAAGCTTGCCTCCACGGTGCACGATCTGGGCAAGATCGGGATCCCGGATTATGTGTTGAACAAGCCCGGCCCCCTGACACCGGAGGAGTTCGAGATTATCAAAAGCCATGTGCAGCGCGGCCACGATATGCTGTCCCGTTCGACCAGCCCCATTATCCGAGCCGCCGCCCGCATCATTCTTTTGCACCATGAACGCTGGGATGGCAAGGGTTACCCGCAGGGCCTAGCAGGCGAAGAAATTCATGTGCATGGTCGTATTGTGGCGGTAGCCGATGTCTTCGACGCCCTGTCCAGTAATCGGGTGTACCACGAAGCCTGGTCATGGGATGATCTGTTCCACTACTTCCTCACCCAGAGTGATCGCCATTTTGATCCGTGCCTGGTGGACATCCTTCTCCAGCACCGGGAGGCCTTCATGGCCATCAGCACCACCTACCACGACAACGAGACAAAAGGGGTGCCGAATAAGGAACGACCAGACCCCTTCCTGCCGGGCTGGGAAATCAGATGGTAATTTTTCGGGCCCGCTACAGGTAACAATGGTAACATGTGCAAACTATTATCAATATTCAGAAGGAATGACCATGGAATGCGTTTCTGACACTCTGCTCGGCCAGGTCAAAACCCTGCTCCTCGCCACCGATGGCTCCCATTTCAGCGAGGGGGCTTTACAGGAAGCTTTTTTCTTCAGTCAAACCTGCCTGGCAAAACTGATAGTTTTGCATGTTGTGCCGACCCAGAGCGAATCCGTTCGTGCGGCAAATTTTGCCGTCCGCAAGTCCCAGGAGGCACTGGCTCCATATTTTGAGCACATCAGAGCCATGGCGCAGGAGAGCAGTGCAGACCTGGAAATCGTGGTGGTCGGCTCTGACAGTCCGGAAAAAGCCGTGGTCGAGCAGGCCCGTCTGAGAAATGCAGACATCATCCTCATGGGCCGACACGGCAAAACCGATCCCTTGTCGCGTCTGGTGGGCAAAATCACCACCGGAGTTGTCGCCCAGGGTTTCCCGCGGGTGCTGGTGGTTCCCAAGGAGGCCACCCTGATCGGAGAACATGTTCTGGTGGGGGTGAACGAGTCTCCCAACGGCAGAGAGGCGGCCTCGGTTGCCATCAGCTTGAGCCGCCAAAGTAAAACCTTTCAGAAAATGACCCTAATCTCTGTACTTCGTAAGGAAGATCGCCGGGAAGAAATAGAAAAATTGGTGCAGAACTGTTGCGAGCAGGCACGGACAGAAGGTCAGATTTCTGCTTGTGAGGCCCTGGTTGTTGTCGGTGAAACAGCGCAGAGCATTGTGGCGGCAGCCAAGGAGCGGCAGGTTGATATGATTATCGTCGGAGGTCACGGCAAGACGCGTCTGACCAAGTTCCTGCTCGGCCACGCCACCGAAAACATTATCGGCCAGGCACACTGCCCAGTTTTAGTAGTTACCGCACAAGAAGGCGCCGATGATCAGCTTTCTGATTCCACCGATGCTAAGCCATGACTAACAAACTCATTCAGCGCCTGTTTCCCTTTCTCGCCTGGCTTCCCATCTCGCCCCTGGTTCTGCGCGCAGACCTCGTTGCCGGCATTACCGGTGCGCTGGTGCTGGTGCCCAAGGCCATGGCCTATTCACAGCTGGCTGGCCTGCCCCTGCAGTTCGGACTCTATACCGCACTGGTTCCAGCGGTCATCGGTGCCATGTGGGGTTCTTCGCGACAGCTAGCCACCGGCCCGGTGGCCATCCTTTCATTGATGACCGCAGCAGCAGTCGCACCACTGGCCGCCCCAGGCTCTGCCGAATATATCGGCCTGGCCTTGCTGCTCACCCTGATGGCGGGCTGCATCCAACTCGGACTTGGGCTCGTCAAGCTGGGCAATGCGGTCAACTTCGTCTCCCATCCGGTTATTCTCGGCTTCATGAATGCGGCGGCCCTGATTATCGGGATGTCCCAGCTGGACATGCTCCTCGGCATACCCAAGGGCCGCAGTGATTTTTTCTTGATGGACGTTTGGGAAATGCTTGGATATCTGCATTTGGCCCATCTTCCTACGTTGGCGATGTCGGCCTTCACCGTGGTCTTGCTGCTTGGGGTAAAAAGAATTCGCTTCCTGTCCAAATCGGGCGTACTGGTTGTCGTTGGCATAACCACCCTGACCAGCATGCTCGTCGGTTTTGAGCATAATGCAACCAGCCAGATAAGCGATGTGGCCACACCGGTGGTACGGGAGATGCTCGACAAACACAGCGCGACTACCCGTCGCATGGAGGCGATCAACAGCAGGATTGCGACCCTGTCAGCAGAACTGCGTCAGGCGGAGAATGAAAAAGATTCCCGCTCTATCGCCGAATTGCGCTTTCGCATCAGCCTGCTTGAAATCGACAGCCAGGCAGCCGAAAAAGACAACCGTAGTGGTATACGCAATATCCGCGGTATCTACTTTGTACGCACGCTTCCAGAAGTGGGGCAACCCCAACTGTACCAGTTGGATGCCGCACCAGCGAATATCAAGACCGATGGCCGCCTGTGGCGCATCAAAAGGATCAGCCAGGGCCAAGTGCACATAAGCGGCGGTGGCGAGGTGGTGGGCGCCGTACCCCGTGGCCTGCCCGCATTTCAGCTGCCCGACATCAGCATCAACGGTGTTTTGCAGCTGATGAGCGCAGCCCTGGTCGTGGCCCTGGTGGCCTTCATGGAATCCATCTCCATGGCCAAGGCTATGGCTGCTACGACCAAGCAGCGGATTGACCCGAACCAGGAGTTGATCGGCCAGGGTCTGGCCAATATAAGCGGTTCCTTTTTTCAAGCCTACCCGGCCAGTGGCTCCTTCACCGGTTCGGCCATCAACCTGCAGGCCGGGGCAAAAACCGGCCTGGCCATGGTGTTTAATGGTTTTTTCATCGCCATAACCCTGCTATTTCTCACCCCATATATTTACCACCTGCCCAAGGCGGTGCTGGCGGTGATCATCGCCTTTGCCGTGGCCAGCCTGATCACGCCCAAGGCCTTCCAACATGTATGGAAAGCCAGCAGGGCCGATGGCTTTATTGCGATAGCCACCTTTGTTATCACCATGCTGGCTGCCCCACATCTGGATAAAGGGGTCATCATCGGTGCTTTGCTGGCCATCGGCCATATCCTCTACCGCACCATGGCACCCAGGGTGGCGATCCTTGGTCGCCATGAAGACGGCAGCTTTCGGGATATCAAAAATCATCCCTACCTGGTTATTTCCACCAAGGTGGTGGCCATTCGTTTCGATGGCGCGCTCTTTTTTGCAAACGTGGCCCACTTCCAGGACGCTGTGCTGGAGGTGGTGGCTGATCACCCGGAAATCAAATATCTGCTGGTGGTGGGTGATGCCATCAGTTTCATTGATTCTTCGGGCGAAGAAATGCTCCACAACATAGTGACCCAGCTACAGCAGGCGGGCATTGAGGTGGTGTTCTCCGGCCTGAAGAGACAGGTGCTGGACGTGCTCAGAGCCACTGGTTTATATAGCTTTATCGGCGGGGAACAAAATATCTTCGCCACCGAAAATCAGGCTCTGAACTCCATCTACTCAAGGCTTGGCGAGGGCGAAAATGCCTGTGTTATACCCCCGCCAAAAACGAAGCCGGTGGCTTTGGGCATGCGCTTTGAATAAATAACCGGGTAGCCGGGGGAATCTCTCCCCCAGCCCCCACACCACCTGGCATGCGGGTCCGCACCAGGCGGTTCCCATAAGTTACCGGGCCGTAGCCGGGTAATGGATGTATCGGGATTGGGCATACCGTCAACGCGCCGGCCAACTGCTCCCCCGGTCGGGTTCATCACACTGGTCGAGCTTGACGGGCCTTTTCCCTGCTCTGGGTTCGGTCCTTCGTACGCTGGCTGCGAACTACTATGACCTCTGCTGACTCCTGCCCGGCAACCAGACATGTTACCAGGAGTGGCGCTTTCCAACGGAAGTTGGATCGCATACCGGACAAACCTCCCCGGATAAGAACGTGATCTTTCGTTATAGCGGAATAGTCCGCCGGGTGCTCAGGGGGCCTTCTCTAGTATCAAGTCGCTCAACCCGACTGCGGGACGCACTTTTTCTTAATGATTCAGCCACCAGGCCGCAGCGGGTTAGCTTATCGTTAGCCCAACAAATAACCGAATTGATGTGATGTAATAGCGAGGCTTATATAATGAAATATGAACTTCCATTAAATCATGGCTTATCTGAACGGATTATCAATTCTTTGATGTATACCGAGAACGGAAAACCATCACTTACTGATGCGCAATATGCAGCTCTTCAAGCTGGTATCGGCACTGGTAGCAGCGCATTAGTTGTTTCTCCCACTTCAACTGGAAAGACACAGATCGCCGTTTGGGCTATCGCAAATGGCATTGAGACGAACGCGAATACCGTCTATTTAGTAACCCACCGGGCTCTCGCAAAACAAAAGTTTGACGATTTCCAGAATTTGTTAAGTGTAGAATATTTGAAAGGGGACCTCTCTAGAATTGTCCTCGCGACCGGCGATGATGTTATTAATGGCAAAGGCGAGAGTCTTGCAGACCCTTTAAGATCTCAACTGCTTGTTGCGACCTATGAGAAATACCTGGCAATGCTATCTGCTTCTGGTGTGCCTTCGTCAATGGCTAATACTGTTTTAGTATGTGACGAAATCCAGTTATTAGGCGACAAATATCGCGGACAAAATGTTGAGGTTCTGCTTACTCTCTTAAGAAATGCTGGCTGGAAACAGTTCGTGGGACTCTCAGCAGTTCTTTATCCAAAAGATGCGCAAGAACTTTCTAATTGGCTTAATGTTGTTCTCGTCAGCGTTACTACTCGTGAAAAAGAT
>JAAYIE010000114.1 GCA_012744275.1 Desulfobulbaceae bacterium | reverse complement strand
CGCATCACTGCTTGGCTAAGCTGAATGGCATTGGCCACATCAAGGACATCGCTTTTCATCAGCACCACATCGGCAGACTCAATGGCCACGTCTGTGCCCGCGCCAATGGCAATGCCCACATCTGCCCTGGCCAGGGCTGGCGCATCATTGATGCCATCACCCACCATGGCCACCTTCTTGCCCTGGGCCTGCAGAGTGCGGATTTCGCTCTCCTTATCCTGCGGCAGCACTTCAGCACGAATGTGGCTGATGCCAGCCTGTTTTTGCACTGCGGTCGCGGTAACGGCATTGTCGCCAGTGAGCATGATCACATCCAGGCCCATGGCCTTCAGGTCCGTCACAGCCTGGCGGCTCGTTGCCTTAATCACATCAGCCACGGCAACAAGGCCCAAAAGTTGGCCGTCGCGGAGAAAATAGAGCACGGTCTTGCCGCTGCCTGCCAAGTCCTCGGCCTGGCTCGCCAACGCTTCGCTGATTGCAATCCCCTGAGTAGTTAGCACCCGCTCATTGCCAGCAAAAACGGGCGTACCATCAATAATCCCGCTGATACCCTCGCCTGGCGTCTGCCTGAACTCGCTCACAGCGCTAAACGTCAAGCCGCGTTCTTCCGCAGCCCGCACAATGGCCTTGGCCAGGGGATGTTCAGAAAGCTTTTCCAAGGAAGCAGCCAGGCTGAGCAACTCCTCCTCGGGCACTCCGGCAGCAGGGGCCAGATCAGTCAATTGCGGTTTCCCCTCGGTGATGGTGCCGGTTTTATCCAGCACCACGGTGTCCACTGCCTGGGCCATCTCAATGGCCTCGGCTGATTTAAACAGAATACCGCCGCTTGCCCCCCGGCCCGTACCCACCATAATGGCGGTCGGCGTTGCCAGGCCCAGGGCGCAGGGACAGGAAATCACCAGCACGGCAATGCCAATGGACAGGGCAAACTCAACCCCATAACCCAGCAGCAGCCAGGTGATGGTGGCCAGCACGGCAATGGCGATCACTATAGGTACAAAGATACCGCTGATTTTGTCAGCCAGGCGGCCTATGGGTGCCTTGGAGGCCGTGGCCTCATCCACCAGTTTGACAATCTGCGCCAAGGTGGTGTCATCCCCCACCCTGGTGGCGCGGATCAGCATGTGGCCAGAAGTGTTGATGGTAGCACCAGTTACCCGGTCGCCTACCTGTTTTTCTACCGGGATACTTTCGCCGGTCAGTGCGGACTGATCAACAAAGGCGCTTCCCTGGGTCACTTCGCCATCCACCGGGATGCGTTCACCCGCCTTAACAATCAGAATGTCCCCCACCTGCACCTCGGCTATGGGGATGACTGTCTCAATCCCATCGCGGCTGATGGTGGCGGTTTCCGGGGCCAGATCCATCAGCTTGGCAATAGCGTCCGAGGTTTTTCCTTTAGCCCGGGCTTCAAAAAACTTGCCCAGGGTGATCAGCGTCAAGATGATGGCGGCTGATTCAAAATAGAGATTCATCACAAAGTGATGGGCGATGGCCATGTCAGCACGGCCCAGGGCTGCACCGATCTTGTAAATGGCATAGATGCCAAAGAGCACCGCCGCACCCGAGCCCAGGGCAATGAGGGAATCCATGTTGGGTGAGCGGGCAAGAAGGGTTTTAAAACCAACGCGATAGTATTTGAAGTTGACAAAGACCACTGGAATGGTGAGCAAAAACTGGGTAAAGGCATAGACCAGCGCGTTTTCCGGGCCAATAAAAAAGCCTGGCACCGGCAGACCCACCATCGGCCCCATGGCCAGGTAAAAAAGTGGCAAGGTAAAGAGGATGGAGACAATAAGCCGGGTTTTCATCTCCTGCGTTTCCAGGGCAACCGGGTCTGGGCCCTGGCTTGCGCCTGCAGCCTTGCGCTCATCACCTGCATGCAAAGATGCACCATAGCCTGCCTTTTCCACGGCAGCCGTAATCTCGCTAACATCCAGAACCTGCTCATCAAAGGCCACGCTCATGCTGTTTTTCAGCAGATTGACATTGGCCTCGGTCACTCCCGCAAGGCCGGCAACCGTCTTTTCCACCCGGGCGGAACAGGCCGAGCAGGTCATGCCGGTTATATCAAAGCGTTCTGTACGCATGGATGCCTCCTCATACTCATTGCTGCAGTCTCGCCGGAATAGAAACTGTGGTGCCTACACCAACAAAGTAGGCATGGACAAGGAGCTGACAAGGAGGCAGTTGGATGGCAAGAGGCGCAAGCTGTCTTGAGTACCGCCTGCTGTTTATGTCACTACGCAGTACTATATATGGAGGCGTTGCAATTTGAGCTGGATTGCGACATGACACAGAAAAACCGGTTCACCGCAGGTACGGCAATCCGGTTTTTTTAGTTCAAACAGAAAGATGATGGGACGTTTTTCAGGCTACCAGTGCGCCTCGGCATTAGCGCTGTCGGTGTAAGCTAACTGACCGCTTTTGTGCGCAGCCACAGCCTCCCGCACCGTGCCACTAACATCCGAGGCCACCTTGATTTCTGCCGCTTCCAGCACCTGAAAAGCCTTGGGCCCGCAGTAGCCGGTTAAGAGCACCTGCGCGCCCTTTTCGCTGATCATGGTGGCAGCCTGGATGCCTGCGCCCTTAAAGGCATTGGCATTGGCGCTGTTGTCCACTGCCTCAAAGCTCAGGCTGTCTTCATCAACAATAAGGATGTATTGCGCCCTGCCAAAACGGGGATCAACCTCGCTGTCAAGTTCAGGGCCCTTGGCTGTTACCGCAAGTTTCATTCGTTCTCCTCTGTTTAGTGGCCGCCTCCGCCGCCACATACCTGCTGATCGGTAATCAAGGTCAGAGCACCTGCGGCAAAGTCCTCAACCACCGGTCGGATTTCGCGGCGTTCTGCATCATGATACACATCAATGCCCATCTGGCGGAAACCCATGAGCGGCCGCATGCCAATACCACCCACAACAATGGCGTTCACTCCTTCCTGGGCCAGCAACTGCACCGGCACCATACAGCCGCCCTGCACATGTTCCTTGTTGGCCACGATGCGCACCGTACCGATCTTGCCATCTTCGATGTCCACACAGGTAAAAACATCGCAATGGCCAAAGTGACCGGAGCGCACGCCATCCAAACCGCCCTCGCCTTCCGAGGGAATTGCTAAACGAACCACAGCCATACCAGCTCCTTTTATTCGTACATGTTCAAAGAAAGGCGCTGCTTATCTTCTGGCAGCGCTGCTAAAATTTCGACCCAGATGCGCCGCAACTCTTCTTTGCGAACCTCTGCGCCGGGGTAATCGAAAAGTGTTTGCCCCTGCACCATGGCCAGAGTAAAGGCGCGGTCAAAGGGGATGCGGCCCAGGCAGGCCACGCCGCGTCCCTTGGCCGCCTGGACAATACTTTCAGCCATGCGGCTGTTCAAATCATATTTATTGATGATAAGCCTCGCAGGCACCTTGAAATGGGCGGCCAAATCCAGCACGCGCTCCATATCATGCTTACCGGATAGGGTTGGTTCCACCACGGTCAGGACCAGGGCTGCGCCGCCAATGGCGGCAATGACCGGACAGCCAATGCCCGGCGGGCCGTCAGTAATGATGAGTTGCCTGGCCTTTTGCTCGGCTAGTTTCATGGCCTCTTTACGCACCAGATGCACCAGTTTGCCAGAGTTTTCCTCGGCAATGCCCAAACGGGCATGCACCATAGGCCCGAAGCGGGTGTTTGAGATGTACCACTCACCGCAGCGCTGGGGCGGGAAATCAATGGCCTTTTCCGGACACAGATCCACGCAAACCCCGCACCCCTCGCAGAGCAGCGGATCAACCGCCAGTTCAGCGTTGTGACTAGCACAAATAGCCTTAAAGCGGCACAGATCCTGGCAAAGACCGCAGGCGGTGCAACGCTCTGGCTGAATTTCCGCCTTGGCTCCGCCGATAAAATCGTGCTGCTCTTGAATCTGCGGCTGCAGCAGCAGATGCAGGTCAGCAGCATCCACATCCGCATCGCAGAACACCGCGTCCTGCGCCAGGGCGCAAAAGGCAGCGGTGAGCGTGGTTTTGCCGGTGCCGCCCTTGCCGCTGATAATAACTATTTCACGCATAGCGCCTCCTTCTGCCGTACCAGGGCTGCAATATCCTCGTAGAGCTGAACAAAGGCGGGCTGCCATTCCGGCAGGGACTCAACCAGGGTCTTGCCCTCTGAATACAGCTCGGCAATGCGGCGCTCAAAGGGAATGCTGAGCAAGATTGGCAACCGCTCCTCTTCGGCGTAGGCGTAGACCTCGCGATTGCCAATATCCGCCCGGTTGATCACCAGGCCGCAGGGAATGCCCAAAAGTCGCACCGCCTCCACCGCTAGCTTGAGATCGTGCAGGCCAAAGGGTGTTGGTTCGGTGACCAGCACCACAAAATCAGCGCCGTTAATGGCAGCAATCACCGGGCAGGAAGTGCCGGGCGGGGCATCGATGATGGTGATTTTATCTGGATCAGCCGCTTGCCGCACCGCGCAGATAAGCGGCGGGGCCATGGTTTCGCCGATACGCAAACGACCGCTGAGAAAGCGAATGTCGTCACGATGGCCGCTTTCGAGCAGGCCAAGCTCTCGGGTTGTTTCGGTAATGGCCTTGGTGGGGCAAACCAGAGAGCAGCCGCCGCAACTGTGACACAGGTCTTCAAAAAGCAGCACCCTTTTCGCCACCACCGCAATGGCGTTGAAGCGGCAGATCTGCGCGCATTGGCCGCAATAGGTACACAGGCTGAAATCCACCTCCGGAACCGGGGTGGTAATGGCCTTGCTGTGGGTGATTTCCGGACGCAGGAAGATATGGGCATTGGGCTCTTCGACATCGCAGTCCATAAGCTCGGCACGTTCGCCCAGGGCAAGCACCAGATTGACCGCAATGGTGGTTTTGCCGGTGCCGCCCTTACCGCTGGCAATACAGAGATTCATCACAGATTTATGACTCAGGTTTCGGTTCAGGTGTTGTTTGCTCTGGACGGGCTGGGACATTGCAGCAAACTGGCAATATGGGCCATGCGCTCAAGGATGCGTTCCGCATCGGCGAGGCCGGGCTGGGGTGGCAGTTGCAACAAGACGCCAAGACCTTCGGTGCTTTCGTGAAATGCCTCCGGATCAAGCGGGCTGCACAGTGCCGTATGCACCAGCGGGAACTGCATGGCCACCTGGCGGATGCAGGCAGTTCCGCTGCAGTCTTCCAGTTGCTCGGCGGCAATCAGCAGGTGGGTCTCCTTTTCTTTGAGCGCTTTTTTGACGCTGGCAGAGGTACTGACCGGGATGAGCTCAATGTCTGGTTCCTGCCGCAGTCGTTCCACCAAGGCAGCAAAGCCGGCATAATTTTGAGCGGCAAAGATGATGCGCAACATATTCAGGTCTTAACCTCTACGACCGCCCTTGCCTGCCCCACCCCTGCCTCTACCGCCTCCGCTACGGTTGCGGCAGGTACCATTGCCCAGGCCTTTGCCTTGACCTTGGCCGAAACCCTGACCACAGGGCCCTCGCCCCATGCTGGTGGTCTGATTCCTTT
>JAAYIE010000113.1 GCA_012744275.1 Desulfobulbaceae bacterium | reverse complement strand
GGTCCGCCACGCAGGCCGAACATATCACGTACCTTGTCAATGAGTGATTTGCCGCTGGTATCGTCCTCAAGGGCAGGTTCCTGCGGTGAGGGCGGTTCTTCTTTCTCCATTTCGGATGGCTCCATTCGAGGTTCAGGCCCGGAGTACAACGCAGCCCGGACAGGTGAACAAGAATAACTGGTAAGTGCAGTCAGGACTGAACGGCTAACCCTTGCATCAATCAATGCTTTCCGTTTATCGGTATGGTGTTGATAGAGATGAATGGCTCAAATACTGCTGATGGCGCAAACAAATACATACCGTCGTACTATGGCGGCTCGCCGGAGAAAAATCAAGGGCGAAGAGGAAAAAGATACCATGCGCCGCGCAGTTGGAGAGATGTTTCGCAAAACGGGCACCGCTGTTGCAACCGGGATTCATCCTTGCACTGCCTGCTCCCTATCTGGTATCTGTTGAATAAAAGAATGGCGCTTCACCGGCGCTTTATCCAGTATTCATCTTCCGAGGCAAGCCATGTCATTTCCGTTTGATCTCTCAAGCTTTCGTCCGCTTCGTTTTACCGTACAAGATGCTGCCCTGGCAGCAGAGCAGTACGATGATCTGCTCTATAACATCCGCCTGGTGCGCGACAGCCTGGTTTTTTTCACTGCCCTGGCCAATACCAAGGGACTGGGCGGTCATACTGGTGGTGCCTTTGATATGGTTCCGGAAGCATTGATTGTGGACGCTTTCAGTAAAGGCATGGATGCTTGCTATCCCGTGCTTTTTGATGAGGCAGGGCACCGGGTGGCCATGCAGTACATCATGGCGGTTTTGCGCGGCCAGGCACCGGTGGAGTCGCTCATGCATTACCGCGAATATGGCCATGGCCTTTACGGTCATCCTGAGCGGCATGAGGAGGCGGGCGTGTTTTTCAGCTCTGGTCGCCTGGGCCATCTGTGGAGCTATGTCAATGGTGTTGCCGAGGCGAACCCCGGTAAAAACGTCTTCCTTTTTGGCAGTGACGGCTCCCAGCAGGAGGGTGACGACGCCGAGGCGGCCCGCTACGCCGTGGCCCGAGGGCTGAATGTGAAACTCTTCTTGGATGACAACAATATCACCATCGCCGGCCACCCCAGTGAATATATGGCAGGATATGACTTGGCCAAAACTCTGGGCGGCCATGGCCTGATCACCCTTACCTGTGACGGTGAAGAGTTTAAGAGCCTCTATGCTTCAATCCAACAGGCACTGACCACGCCGGGGCCAGTGGCCGTGATCATTAAACGGCCCATGGCCCCGGGCGTGGCTGGTATTGAGGGCTCGCCCAAGGGCCATGACGTGATTGCCGTGGACCTGGCCGTGGATTACTTACAAGAACAAGGTCATACTGCCGCCGCCGAACTACTCCAGCAAAAACCAGCCAAGAGCAAAAAGATAAGCTACCTGGGCAGCACGGCTGAGAGCGCCAAGAACCGGGATGAATTTGGTAAGATTGTGGTGGATCTGCTAAAAAACGTGCAGGATCCGCGGGAAAAAGTGCTGGTGGTGGATTCGGATCTGGAAGGTTCCTGCGGCCTGCACCATATCCGCAAGGCCCTGCCCGAGCTGTATGTGCACGGCGGTATCATGGAGCGCAACAACTTTTCGGTGGCCGCTGGATTTGGCAGCGAACCCGGCCGCCAGGGCATTTTGGGCACCTTTTCCGCTTTCCAAGAGATGGTGATCTCAGAAATCACCATGGCCAGGCTCAATAAGGCCAATGAGC
>JAAYIE010000001.1 GCA_012744275.1 Desulfobulbaceae bacterium | reverse complement strand
CTGACCACCGGTTGCACCTTTTTCGATGAGCAAGGTGTTGATTCGCCCTCTGGCCGCATACAAACCGGCGGTCAGCCCTGCAGGGCCACCGCCGACAATAATCAGCTGATAGTGCGGTTCATTCATAATGTGCTGTACCGTTTATGCAAAAAGCACGCGCCTGCCCAGAGGCCAGGTAGCGTGCTTTCAGGCTTGATCCGGTATCAGAGTGCTTTTTTGATCATCTCCTGGAGCTGTGTCTTGCCCACAGCGCCAGTGATCTGATCCACTACTTCACCGTTCTTGAAAAGGATCAGGGTGGGAATGGCACGGATACCAAACTTTCCGGGGGTGGACGGATTGTCATCCACGTTCATCTTGGCGACCATGGCCTTACCGTCGAATTCCACGGCCAACTCGTCAATAACCGGACCAATACCCTTGCAAGGGCCACACCAAGGGGCCCAGAAATCCACCAGACAGGGCAGCTCGCTGCCGATAACTTTGCTCTCGAAATCACCGTCTGATACGTGTACTACCTTGTCGTTTGCCATGATTTTACGCTCCTTGGGAGAGGTTGAATCCGTGTTGTTGAACCCAATTTCTGATGCATATGCGGTGTATATTTTCAGGCAGCGGATGGCTGCACCCAAACTGCCCGACGGGTCTGTCTGATATGGTGAACGAGGCGGGATTTGAACCCGCGACCTTTGGCTTCGGAGGCCAACGCTCTATCCAACTGAGCTACCCGTCCACATACGAACATTTTTGTCTACCATAGATATTCCGCCCTTACCAGTCTTTTTGGCTGATAAGGCAGACCTGCACTCCAGTTCCACAACAGAATTGAGAGCAGGGTGGTACAGGCAAGACGGTGTTGACGTTGAACAAGTACTCCGAAAAGTATTTGTCAAATCGACACATACTAAACGCTTTGCTGCGAAACTGGAATTACCGGTTCTGCTCGTTGAGCAGGCCCAGATTACCCAAAACATGAAAGAACAGGGAGAGCAACATGCCCACTATCGTGGCCAGAGCCATACCCTTAAGTTCCACGTTACCGATTTTCACGGCCACTTCACTGATGCCCACGATAAGCACGATTGCGGTAAGGGAAAGGTTCACCGGTTTGGAATAATCGACCCTGGCTTCCACCAGCATTCTGATCCCGGAAGCCGCAATAACACCGAAAAGCAGGATGCAAACTCCGCCCATCACAGCCAAGGGAATGGATTGAATCAAAGCTGCCAGTGTGCCACTGAAGGCCAGCACAATCGACAGAATGGCCGCGCCTCCAATAACCCACACCGAATACACCCTGGTGATAGCCATAACGCCGATGTTTTCGCCGTAGGTGGTGGTGGGCACCGAACCAACGCTTCCTGACAGGAGCGTGGAAACGCCGTCACTGAAGAGTGAACGGTGCAGGCCGGGCTCATGCATCAGATCGCGCTCAACAATCTTGCCTGTCACCACCAAATGTCCAATATGCTCTGTAATCACTACCAGAGATGCGGGCAGGATGGTCAAAATTGCCCCAAGGTTAAAAACGGGCTTGTAAAAGGTTGGCAGGGCAAAAAGCGGAGCCGCTGCCACCGGAGTAAAGTCTACAAGCCCCAGGGGAATGGCGATCAGGTAGCCGACCGCAATACCAATCAAGAGCGAAATCACAGCAGCAAAACCGCGAAAGACCAGCGAGCCCAGGGTTATGACGGCCAAGGTGCTCATGGCAGTAAAGATGGCCCGCCCATCGTAGGCGCCAGTAGCAGCATCCGGAACAAATCCTGCCATGCCCGTTGCCACCTTGGCCAGTTCCAGACCAATAAGGGCAACAATGGGCCCCATGGTTGCGGGCGGCAAGACGGTGTTGATCCATCTGGGGCCACACTTCCAGATGATGGCTGCCACGGCCATGAACACCATGCCAGAGACAATAAAACCACCCAGGGCCAGGGAATAGTTTGCGCCCCATAAGGCCTGATTGGCTCCCAAAACCACGAAGACCGGGGAGAGAAAAGCAAAGCTCGAACCCAGATAGGCAGGAGCCTTACCCTTACAGAGGAAGAGATAGATCAGGGTGCCAATGCCGTTCATAAGCAGCACCACTGCCGGATTGATCTTAAAGAGCGTGGGCACCAGAATGGAGGCGCCAAACATGGCAAAAAGATGCTGTAAACTTAAAGGCAGGGCCCGGAAAAAGGGAACCTTTTCTTCAACCTGGATAGTGTGCATACTGGCTTCCACAGCCGGTTCAGCTGCGCCGAGGTTATAATGTTGATACTCTAATACTTATTCAGAACGCCTGTTAAGCGTGTCCATATATTCATCCCACTCCACCGGCAGGGATGACTTTTTTTTGTTGTTGCAGGCCTTGCAGCAGGGCACCAGGTTGTCTCTGGTACTGCGGCCGCCACGCGCCAAAGGAATTACATGATCCATGGTGAGATTGGCATACCCCACCTTCTCGCCACAGTACCAGCATGTACCGCTGGCGGTTTTCTGCTGCCACCAGCGGGTCTTGCGCAACTGCCTTGCCTTATTGCGCTCTGCCCTGATTGCAGCCTCATCAGGTTCTTCAAACCCACCCAGCTCACCCAGCAGAGAGCGCAGCATCTCCTCCCTGTTCATGCG
>JAAYIE010000112.1 GCA_012744275.1 Desulfobulbaceae bacterium | reverse complement strand
ATTCTATATACAATAAATGCTGGTACAATGAAGAATATTGTCTTTTTGGATATGATAACTTAAAATTCTCTATACCACATTCAACCTTATTAAAAAAAATTATCAATAATAAGAATTTTTTTACCTTTGTTACTAACCCGCAGCAGCTAATAATTATCAATAGCGATGAAAATTTCGACATAGATCAATTTAATTTAGATAATAACAAAAAAGATTTTTTATCATCAATATCTGGAGTTACTGCATCAATTGTCAATTATTATCCAGAGAGTATTGTATATAAAATTTCTACTCCTTCATCGATTAAAGTGATCGAGAATGAAATTTGGTGGGATGGTTGGAATTATAAATTATGTTCTAATTCTACTTGTACTAATTTAATTCCTACTCAACCTACTGAAGAATATCTACGCTCATGGACGGTCCCTCCCGGAGAATGGACCATTCAACTTATTTTTAATCAAAAAGGGCTTTTCCTTGGACGTTTGTTATGTTTACTTGGACTATTTCTTTCAGTTATCGCTAGTTTTTTAAAAAGACATTTTGAATTTTTTATCTCAACTATTATTAAAGATAACAACAAAAATTTACATAATAAACACCTTACTTATTGACCCTTTTTCCAAATAACAAAAATCTCTCAAATTATTCATTTTGCAAAAATCAAGAAGACTTAATTTCAACTGGTTAGCACTGATAGACTCCAGTGTAGCGCTTTCAAATCTTATTTTGTAAAAGGCTCTATTAACATGATGATTATATCTAAACTTTGATAAATAATCCTGGCCGTTTTGAGTGGACAGCTAGTTAACATCCCGTCGAAGAATAATCTGAATTTTCTGGGTGCTTAATAGGCGAGCTTTTTTATCCAGTAAAGCTAATGCAGACGAGCATGGGGCAATCGGGCTTACCTTCGCTCTCTGGGGGCCAAATCGCCAAAATCAGCAGATGTATGGTGCCAATTTAGGCAAAGATCAGCTTTTGTTACCCTATATGCACCGATGAGTAGGTGACCTCTTGTCTATTCGTCTGACCTACCCCCCTGCCCTGCCTATCTCTGAGCGGCGGGTGGAAATAGTTGCTGCCATTGCCGCCCTTCAGTGTTTGATTTTGATTGGTGATACTGGCTCCGGCAAGACCACGCAGTTGCCCAAGATGTGTATTGAGGCAGGACGGGGTGTTGCTGGCATGATTGGTTGTACCCAGCCGCGCCGGATTGCCGCCTTATCCGTTACGGAGCGCGTTGCTGAAGAAACCCGCGCGCCGGAGCAGATCGGCTGCAAGATTCGTTTTCACGACCGCACCAGCGACAAAACCCGCATCAAGTTCATGACCGACGGCGTGCTTCTGGCAGAGACCCGCGCCGATCGCCTGCTGAGCCAATATGATACCCTGATTATCGACGAGGCCCATGAACGCAGCCTGAATATTGATTTTCTCCTCGGCTACCTCAAACAACTGCTTGCCAAGCGGCCCGAACTGAAACTGATTATCTCTTCCGCCACTATTGATGCCGAGCGTTTCAGTAGCCATTTTGATAATGCACCGGTTATTGCGGTATCGGGCCGCACCTATCCCATTACCACGGAATACTGGGATGATACCGCAAGTGATGAGAGTGAGGATACGGATAAATCCTATGTTGAGCAGGCCATTGCCGCGATCTCCAGCCTGTGCTCGCAACCCCTGGGCGGAGATATTCTGGTGTTCATGCCCACGGAGCGTGACATCACAGACACCCTGGATGGCCTTAAACATTTAAGCGACAGCCATGCCCTCTTGCCGCTTTACGGTCGTTTGCCAGCCTCGGCGCAACGGCTCATTTTTAAGCCAGCAAGCAAGCGCAAAATTATTGTGGCCACCAATGTGGCGGAGACCTCCATCACTGTGCCGGGCATCCGCTATGTGGTAGATACGGGCCTTGCCCGCATATCCCGCTACAACCCGCGCAGCGGCACCACCAGCCTGCAGGTACAGCGCGTTTCCCAGGCAAGCTGCGAGCAGCGTCGGGGCCGTTGCGGCCGGGTTGGCCCAGGCACCTGCATTCGCCTCTACAGCGAGGAGGATTTCAACAGCCGCGAGGCCTTTACCCTGCCAGAAATCCAGCGCGCCAACCTGGCCGAAGTGATCTTGCAGATGCTGGATCTACACCTGGGCGATCCGGCTGCCTTTCCCTTTATCAATCCGCCGCCAGCCAGCGCCCTGAAAGACGGCTACCGTTTGCTCGATGAATTGGGCGCCTTCAGCAGCAGCCAGGGCAAAGAGCGCAGGCTCAGTAAACATGGCCGGTTCATGGCCCGGCTGCCGCTTGATCCACGCATCTCCCGCATTGTGCTGGAGGCCGGGCAGCAACAGGCCCTGCGTGAATGTGTTATTCTTGCGGCCGCGCTTTCCATTCAGGACCCGCGCATACGCCCGCCCGAACAGGAAGGCAAGGCTGATGCAGCCCATCGGGTATTTGTTAACAAACAGTCCGATTTTCTAAGCCTCTTGGCCATTTGGGATCAGCTGTTTGCAGATGGTGAAAAACCCAGCAATGCACAGTTTTCCCGGTTCTGCAAAAGCAATTTTCTTTCTTGGCAGCGGATGCGCGAATGGCTGGATGTGCATGAGCAGATTATGCGCATCCTGCAATCGCAGCGGCATTTGCACGTAAATAAAGAACCAGCCAGCTACGAGGCCATCCATAAAGCACTGGCCAGCGGTTTTTTGCGCAATATTTGCCAAAAAAAGGAGAAAAACACCTACATCGCTGCCGGCGGCCGCGAGGTCATCCTTTTTCCTGGTTCCAGCCTGTACAACAAGGGGCCTAGGTGGGCCATAGCAGCTGAATTTGTGGAAACCTCCCAGCTTTTTGCCCGCACTAACGCTGCGATTGAACCAGATTGGCTGGAAGCATTGGGCGGTGATTTGTGCAAACGCAGCTGGTCTGGCCCGCACTGGGAGAAGAGGAGCGGCCGGGTGATGGCCCTTGAGCGGGTCACCCTGTTTGGCCTTACCATTGTTGCAGGCAGACGGGTTGACTATGGCCGCATCAATGCAGCCACCCAAAAAGAGGCCCAGGAAATATTTATCCGCAGCGCTTTAATCGAGGGCGAACTGGGTGGCCGCTTTCCCTTTCTTGACCACAACCAGAACCTGCGTCAACATTTTGAGGAACTGGAAGACCGGGTGCGGCGGCGCGGCATTGTGGTGGATGAGGAAGTCCTGTATGACTTTTACGCGAGCCGCCTGGGCACGGCTTGCGACCGCTCCAGCCTGAAGCGCCTCTTGCGCGATGCCGGTTCTGATAGCTTTCTGCGTATGACTGAGGCAGATATCTGCCTGACTGCACCAGACAATGCAGAATTGTACCGTTTTCCGCCCACACTCCGCAGCGGCGACATGGATATTCCGCTGCAGTACCATTTTGCGCCCGGCGCCGAAGATGACGGGGTGAGCGCGCTGGTCAATGTGCGCCAGCTGGCGGAATTGAACCCGCAGCCCTTTGAATGGCTGGTGCCCGGTCTTTTGCCGGAAAAGGTGCTGCATCTGTGCAAAAGACTGCCCAAACGACTGCGCCGCGATCTGGTACCCCTGCCCGAAGCAGTGGAAAATGTGCTCGATGGACTGAATCTGTATCAGGGTTCGCTCTATCAGGAACTGGAACGGGTTATTTTGCGGCAATACCAGGTAAATGTGCAGCGCGATGACTGGCAGATCGACACCCTGCCAGCCCATCTTAAAATGCGTTTTGTCCTGATGGATGATAGTGGCAAAATGTTGGCGCAGAGCCGCTCTTTCGATGAGCTTGCAAACAAAGGCCATGCTGCAACCAACCTGCCCAAACATAAAGCTGCTGCCCTGCCCCCAATGCGGGTGGTGCAGGCAGACCAACTGGATAGCATTGAAACCCTGGTTGCCCTGCAAACTGCGCCCGGCAAACCTGAACTGCTGGCCTATGCCGGGCTGCAACCCGGCAAGACCGAAGGTAGTGTGGAACTCCACTATGTGGCTGATAAGGAGGAAAGCCGCCTCCACAACCGTAGCGCCCTGCACCTGCTTTTGAGCCAAAGTTTCAGCAAGGAAAGTGCTGCCCTGCGCAAACAGTGCAAAGATGCCCTTACCTCGCAATCCGCCTCCTGGCTCAGCCTGGGTGCAGGCTGTTCTGCTGCCGAATTGCAACGGCACCTGTTTGCCTTTGTACTGGATGCTGTTTTTGATTTTGATACCAAGGATATTCCCAGCCAGTCCCAGTATGATGCCGCCCTTGCCAAGGTGCGCCAAGAGGGGCTGCTGCGTCTGGCACGTCCGGTGCTGGAGCGCGTTGTTCTTGTACTACGGCAGCGGCGTGAGTTGAGCAGCGCCATTAACCAATGGGCCAGCCGGGCGCGGCAGGCGCGCTGTTACGACGCAGCCCGCCACGAGGAGTATTTGACGGCCCTTAAGCGTATTGTTCCTGCTGATTTTATGGAAACGTTTTCCTTTGAAGAACTGCGCCACCGACCCCGTTATCTGCAGGCCCTGGCCCTGCGCATTGAACGGGCCGAGCACGACCCGAAAAAAGATGCCCTCAAGGCCGAACGTCTGCGTGGCCCTGAAAACTGCCTGAACGAGGCAGCGCGCTTTATGCGGCAGGCAGGCTCCACCAAAGAATGCCGCCAATGTGTGCAGGAATACATGGCACTGCTTGAGGAGTTTCGTATTTCCGTGTTTGCACCGGAGCTGGGCACCAGGCAGCCGGTATCGGAAAAACGACTTAAGCAGAAATGGGCGGAGGTGACAAGTACCTGCCGCCGGGTGGAATAGGGCCGGTTGCAATTAAGACAGGAAAAGACATGCGGCCCCAACACCTAGGCATATTCTGCGCCATCTGTTCTGCCCTGTTCATGGGCACCATTGGTGTCTTCTCCAGAAAATCTGGTGCAGGGGCAGAAAGTGTTGCCTTTTTCCGCCTGCTGTTCGGGGCCGGCTTTACCCTGCTCTTTTTACTCCTCTCCGGGAAATTGTTTCTGATCCGGCAATGGCCGGGCTGGGCAGTGTTGATGGGTGGAGCAAGTTTGGCTGGTTTTGTCGTCTTTTACATCAAAAGCATGGGTCACACCACCATGGCCAATGCCATTATGATGATCTACCTTGCCCCTATTGCGGCTTCGGTCTACGCGCACTTTTTCCTTAAGGAACGCATTAGCCCACGCGGCATCCTCTTAATGCTTATGGCCCTGTTTGGTTTTGCCATGATGCTGGAATTCCGTCTTGATTTTACCGGCAGCAACCAGTTGACCGGTCTGCTCCTTGCCATGGCATCCATGATCTGCTACGCGGCGTACATTTTGATTAACCGCATGATTCCTGCGCAGGTGCATGTGTACAGCCGTGCATTCCACCAGCTGCTTGCCGGTGCCATAGTTTTGTTGCCATTCCAGTTGTTGACCACCCTTCCTGTGCCGCAATCTGCCTGGCCCTGGCTTGTTGGCGCAGGTTTTCTCCCCGGCTTTCTCGCCATACTCTGTGCAGTTGTTGCCTTAAGCCGCCTGCCTGCCGCCACCTTTGGCACCCTGGCCTACTGCGAGCCGGTTGCTGTCATGATCTTTGGCTGGTTTCTTTTCCAGGAGCAATTATCAATCCTGCAGCTCGGCGGCGCAGCCCTCATCATTGCCAGCGGCATTATAAAAACCAGGCTGGAAGGATAGTGCCTGTTCTCCAAGCCCTTCTGTATCCAGAACTGGCAGGAATTGAAGAGAACGCCAGGCATTGACGCATTTGCCAGCACCTGGTGGAAGCGGCAGGCTCCAGGAAATCCGCTACCCATGGGAACAGAGAAGGTGTAGAATAGCCCGGAAAATTCCATGCGGGCAAGGAATTTGTGTTGGCATGGACCTTGAGACGACATACTGCTTCACATTATTTTGATGAAGGCCGGGAAGAGCAGAACTGCGGCCCTCCTTGTCATTCTGCAATCTATGTACAAAATTTTATGTTTTTTTGTGGCAGCCTGCCTCCTCACCGGCTGCGCCAGCGCCAAACCCGTGATCTATCCCAATACCCACTATAACAAGGTTGGCCATCAGGCTGCCCAGCAGGATATTGCCGACTGCATAGCCCTGGCGCAATCAGCCGGGGTTTCTAGCAGAAAAAACGAGGCAGAAGAAGAGGCGAGTCGGGCTGCAGGCGGTACTGCTGCAGGTGCAGCCACTGGTGCTGTTGGCGGAGCGATTGCCGGAGGAGCTGCCATAGGTTCCGTTGTTGGAGCTGCCACAGGTTTGACTGCTGTGATTATCAGTTCCGTGTTTCAAAAACCCAAAAACAACCCAATCTTTGAAAAATTTGTGGACAGGTGTTTACAGGAACGCGGATATGAGATTGTTGGCTGGGAGTAGCAACCGAGGCTACCTGCCCCCAACCCAAACCGTTGCTTGGGCTGTGCAGTTACATCAACACAAACGTTAACAGGGTGGCGTATCTTCAAAAGGTTCTTTTCTCGAGAAATCTGGCCAATAATACTCTGCACTCTCCAGTTCCTGCACAAAGCCTTCTGTACATCCGAGTTCTTCCCATTCCTGTATCACAGCCGCATATTCCTCTGCAAAGAGCCTGCGCCCAAGCTGCGGGTGCGCCGCCACTGCAGGCGTGGGCCAGTACTGCGCCATGAGCGAAAGGGTCAGTTTTGGGGAAAGTTCGCCTGCCAGAAAACGAAGCACTGCCAGGCTGTTTTGCACCTGCCCAGGTAAAACCAGATGGCGTACAATCATGCCCCTGAGTGCCAGGCCGTCATCATCCAGATGCACGAGCGGCCCCATCTGCCGGTACATCTCGCGCAGGGCCGCAGCCGCCACCTGCGGATAGTCCTGTGCGCCTGAGAATTTACCAGCCAGGGTCGCGTCTGCATATTTGTAGTCCGGCAGGTATATATCCACAATGCCTTCCAACTGGCGCAAGGTGTGCACCTGGTCGTAACCGTTTGAATTATAAACAATAATAGGTTTCCACCCTTGCAGCCACAGATTCTCCACCATGGCTGTCATCTGCGGCACCATGTGCGATGGCGACACAAAACCAAGCCGTTTGATGCCGCGCTCAAGCAGACCGATGATCTCCTCTGTTACCCGCTCCATACTCCATGTCTGCCCAGGCTCTCTCTGGATGTTGCGGGATATTTGGTAATTCTGGCAATAGATGCACTGCAGATTACAATGGGAAAAGAAAACATTACACATGCCATCGCGCCCGCTCAGCACAGGCTCTTCGCCTTTGTGCAGGGTAATGGAGGCAATATGCAACCCAGCACCGCTTCGGCAATAACCACTTTGGCCCTGCAGGCGGTTTACTCCGCAGTGGCGCGGACAAAGCTTGCAATGCCGCAGGCTGCTCATGAACTGTTGCGCAACTGCTCTCTCCATGGCAATACGATCTATATGTATAATGTGTTCCTTTGAATGACGCTGGCGGCAAATTTGCCTGCAACGAGTAGACAATAACCTGAACCTTCCGTATAGTTAAGCGAGTATTTGTATAGAAATTACGGCCCTCACCCCCCACACCAATGGAGGCAGATATGTCGCTACATCCCTATAGCGCCAGGGAACTCTTTGATGCCATCGTGAATAAAGATGACTTTGTCTTGCTCGATGTGCGCAATGACAAGGATTTTGCCCGCTTTTACGTTGAAGGCCCGCACTCCTTCCCCATGATTAACGTTTCATACTATGATTTTATGGAAATTGAGGAGGAATCAGTAGCGCGGGTGCCCAGGAATAAACCCATCCGCATTGTTTGTGCCAAGGAGGGTTCTGCCAAATATGTGGGCGAAATCCTGGTAAAACATGGCTTTACCTCCGTAGGTTATCTGGAAAATGGTATCAAGAGCTGGGGCAATGTGTTGATCCCGATGCTCCTGCATCAAACAGACGACTACAGTCTCTATCAGTTCATTCGCCCGGCCAAGGCTTCCTGCAGCTATGGCCTGATCCACGGTAAGGAGATAATGCTCTTCGATCCTTCCAGGAATATTGATTATTATCTGGAGTTTGCTGCCCAGCAGGGTTGTATGATCAGCAAAACCTTTGAGACGCACCTCCAGGCCGACTACATCGCCGGCAGCAGGGATATTGCCCGCAAAACCGGGGCAGTTTTTCTCGCCAATGACGGCGATTTCAAAAGCTCCAAAAACGATTACCAGTCCCTGAAGGACGGAGAAATCATCTGCTTTTCCACTGGCGGTCCCGAGGTGCGCGTTTTCTTCAGTCCCGGTCATACCCCCGGCTCCACCAGCTTTATTATTGATGAACAATTCCTGATCTCTGGTGATACGGTTTTCATCAACTCGGTTGGCCGGCCCGACCTGGGTGGCCAGGCAGAGGCCTGGACAGGCATGCTTTTTGACAGCATTCAGAAGATAAAAAAAATGGACCAGCGGCTCATGGTGCTGCCGGGCCATTTTGCCGATTGGGCCGAGGCCAATGACAAACTCCTCTTTGCCCTGCCCCTGGGCGAAGTGCTCAAGCGCAACCAGAACATCTATAACCTGGCCAGCAAGGAGGAATTCACGGCCTTTATCAAGACTAATATGCGGCCACAGCCAGAAGAATACGCCACCATTCGTGAGGTCAACGCCAACCTGATTCAGGAAGATGATGACAAACAGGAAATCCTCGATCTGGGTAAAAACGAATGCGCTGCTTCGGCCTATGCAGCGCAACAGCAGGCACAAAGCATCAAGGCCTGAATATGGTCGTTACAGATGCGCACTCACCAGCGCAGGGGTGAACGTGGCAATTTCGCTTGCAGCTCAATGGTTGCGTTAAGTACAATCCACGATATATACGCTTTTGTCAGGTGGAACCCTGTTCGATCATACCTGAGGGGCTTTACCAACGGAACATTCAAAGCAACATGCAGGAACACGATATGGAAAAGAAGACAAACACGTTTTGCAAGTACCAGCTTATTGTGCTGCTTGGTGCGGCCCTGATACTGGGGGCCTGCAGCTCTGCCTCGTACCACCGCAGTCAGGTACAGGATGACTCCACCGACCGTATGACCGTGGGCAAGGTGCAACGCGAGATTCGCGTGGGCATGAGCGGCGCTGAAGTTGCCCAGGTTTTGGGCTCACCCAACATTGTTTCCACCGATGAAAATCGTCGTGAAGTCTGGATTTATGACAAAATCGCCACAGATCAAGCCTATTCCACCAGTCGTGGCGGTATAAACGCGCTGATTCTGGGTTTTGGTGGTGATGTTGCCGGTGGTGGCGGTATCGGTGGCAGCCGCAGTTCTGGCGCAGCCTCCACCAGCCAGCGCACCCTGACCGTCATTATCAAATTTGATAACGACGGCAAAGTACGGGATTTTGCCTACCACACCTCCCGGTTTTAGCAATGACAGGCGCAATCCGCTCGATCCTTTACGCAATCTGCCTTCCCCTGCTCTTTTTGAGCGCCTGCGCCTCT
>JAAYIE010000111.1 GCA_012744275.1 Desulfobulbaceae bacterium | reverse complement strand
TAAAGAAAATGGCAAAGCTTGCCTGTGCCAGAGAGCTGAGCACCGGGATACATTTGCTTTCGAAGCGGTGCAGGAAGATCATGAACAGGAGGCTGAGCAATATTTTTTGCACAATATTGATATCAAGCCCGTTCCAGACAAAGAGTGGAGCATGCATGCTGCCCGCACCGGCATATATCAAAGCCTGTATGCAGGCCAGCATGACAACACCTAAAAAAAGTAATCCTGCCCTTTTTTCAAGATAGAGCAGCAACTCTTCTTTATTTTGAGAAATAAATATACCAGCCAGATATACCGGAACATAAAACAATACCAACTGGGGTACGAGGAGATTGTCGACCGGGCGCTGCACCATCATGGCAAGGAGCAGGGAAACGGCAAATACGCATAAGCGCAGGCCAGGTCCAGCCTTAATGTACAGAATGAAAAGCGGGGAGAGCGCAAAAATAATCATGATGAAGGGGATATACCAATAGGCCCACAGTTCGGCGCCAGTAAGCAGATAGAGCAGGGCAGGCCGTACAAAGCGATCATGGCTGGAATCACCGGGGCCAAAAAAGAACTCCGGATATGGCCCCTGCATGATTAACGCATAGCTGATACCAAAAAGAGAAAAGAACAGATAAGGCGACAGGACATTGCGTATTTTTTTGGCCATAAACGGCCGAAACTGGAAGCGTGGATAAAAGACGTGATGGAAGAGAAAGCCTGAAATAAAAACAAACAGCGCTGTGCCTCCGGTGAGAATATTGGCCAGGCTGCGTTCCAGTATACTTGGAAACTGCCAGTTACTGAGCGAATAGCAATGACCTGCTACGATGAGCACAATGGCAATGCCACGGAAATATTCAATTGACCGGAGGTGCATATGAAAACGTAATGATCTTTTTTAATGTGCATTCAGAAAGCAAGCTGACAGGTGCTTGCATAGATGGTCATCTGCAAAGCGTTTTCCTGCGGAGCAAGGAGAATACGCAACAAAGCTGCATGCAGGTATATTTTGAAGTATTTTTTGCAACCGGTACAGCAATCTGCGGTAAAATATAAAGGGTGCTGTGGGGTGAAATCAGATGTTTGAGGCTACAACACTATCATCCCACACAACTATGCCACTATCACCATTATCCTGCTGACAAATGCCCGATCAGGGCATCGGTCAGGGCGCGCACCATCTCCATAACGGTGTGTATTTCTGCAGGTTGAATAGCCTTCACATGGATGCCACCACTCACCACTACAGTTTTTTGCAGGGCAACAGCCAGGCGCTGCGACAGATACTGCGCTGCTTCTCCATCCTTGTGACCAGTGATATTGAGTACTGAGGTGGTGGCCGAACCCCGGGCGGCATCGGCCAGACTGGGACGGGCAATGCTCAGGGTTACACAGCCAATATGCGGTTTGTCGCCGCCACTGAGCAGTACGCACAGATCCTCTCCAGCCCTGAGTACAGTGGCCTGCACCGTAATTCGGCCACAGGTCAGGCTGAAGGTGGGATGGCGGCTGTGGCTTACTTGCGGCTCAAGCTGCGAAACTGGCGGTACACTGGACAGCGCTATCTGACCATCTGCTTGCAGGCTGTCTTTTTCCGGGTGCTTATTTTGCAGACCGGTATTTTCCACCTTTTCCACCTTTTTCACCATAAGGGTTGCGCCCCTTTTCTTACGCCCGTGTTTATTCTTCGATGTCGTAGTCGGCCAGATTCACCTCTTTGAAGGTGACCCGTTCATACTTGCGTTCTTTGGGCAGCGGACAGGTGCAGTCAAAACCCATCTTGGAGCCAACCCCGCCGGGCGCCACCGGGTTGAGCTCGTGGCAAAGGGCATCGCGGATGATGATAATGTCCCTTGCCGGATCGCAGCGGGTTACCAGGGCGCGCTCCACATCTTCGGCATCGTAAATATCCACATCGCTGTTCACTGCAGTCACCATCTGCAGGGCAGGGTAGCAGGCAAAGGCAGCCATAATGGCGTTTTTAGCCATACCGTTCAGCGGCGGATCAATCTGCAAGATCACATGGTACTGGCTGCCGCCGTGGCTCATGTACACTTTTTTCAGCCCTTTCACCTGCCTGGACAGGGTTTCAAAAATATTGGGTTCTACCCCCAAACCAACCGAGTTCCACACCTCCTTGCCAGGCAGCAGGGTGGAAATAACCGGATTAACAGCATGGGTAATGGCCCGTACTTCTACCACCCAGCGGTCATCACGCTGGGCATAGTAGCCGCTCACCTCGCCAAAGGGGCCTTCGGGTTCGCGTACATGGGGCAAAATTGCCGCCTCCATGATGAGCTGGGCATCGGCAATGCCTTCTACAGACACGGTTTTGCTTTTGCACAGGCGGGCTGGTTCCTTGAGCAGGGCAGAGGCAACCGATAATTCATCCACATCAATGGGTGCGGCAGCGCTGGGGGTAATGGCAGCCACGTAGTAGGCCGGATGCACGCCATTATTAATGGTGATTTCCAGCGCCTGCCCCCTGGCCTCGGCCCGCTCATAGTAGTCGCGCAGGTGGCGACCCAAATCCATCAGCAAACCCAGCCGGTTTTTACCAGTTACCATCAGACGGTGGATGGAGGCGTTGCGCACACCTGTATCCGGGTCTTTGGCTATAACCACGCAGTTGTCGAAGTAGGGGCCGCCGTCTTTTTCTGCCAGAATCGGTACCGGAATTTTTGCCAGGTCTGGTTCAGGCATCAGCACTGCCTGTGCCGGAGCCTGATCAACCACAATCGGCGCAACCGGATTCAGGTGCAGGCTTTTGACCGCATCGTTGAATAAAAATGGCAGTTTTTCCGCCGTGGTATCAAATACTGAAGCAAGGTTGTCCCGATTCCACAAAAGACCGATGGCCAGCGGGAAGCTGTGGCCTCTGAGTTTTTCAAAGAGCACCACTTGCCTGCCTTCGTAAGCCCTGGCAATGCCAGCGGCCTCGTAGGCTGTGTCTACCTCAGATTTCACTCTGACCAGGCGGCCTTCGGCAGCCAGTTTGGCCAATACTTCGCTGAAATTCATAGCAATCCTGTTTGAGTTGTTCATTGGAATCTGTTCCATACCACCACGTGCACGGGAATTGCACATAAAAAACAGTGCAGATGGCACCATCCGCATAATCTGCTTGCTGGATGCTGGAAGCATGAGGAGATCGTGCCAGGAGAGTGCAGGGTGGCACTGCCATTGATCAGGCCATTTGAGTAGGCAAAAAACCAATAAAACGATATGTTGTTCGCTGTGCTGGGTATGTATCGGTTATGAGCCTGACAGCCTGACAGCTGTGGCAGGATGCGGTCACCATGACGGCAAGGTACTGATTATGAAAGAAAATTGTGATGTTATCTATACGGGCAAAATCCTTGCAGGATTTGAGCAGGATGCGGTTGTCCGTGATTTATCTGCAATGTTGGAAATTCCCCCTCAACAGGCTGAGAAAATTGTTTTTTCTGGTACAGAAACAACCTTAATAAAGGGTGTTGCTGCTGATGTTGCCGAAAATTACAGGCAGAAATTAACTCACACAGGGGTGGAGATTCTGGTGCAATTACAAGAGTTCGATGCCAATGTGCATGATCATCCTGTTCAGGGCAGTTTTTTGGAAGAGCGCACAGAAGAGATTGCTGCAGAAGCGAAAGTTACAGCAAGCGTGCAGTCTGGAAAGCAGGATATGCGTAATCCCTATCTGGCGCCGAACAGTAAATTTTCACTGCAAACAGGCATTGATGATCTTGATGTCTCGGAAGCATGGAAAAAACGTTTCCGCACCATTGAGGCAGCCGGTGGCGTCAACCTGCCGTATATCAAGGAGCTGCCATTCTCACAGCGAATGCAGATTTTCGTAAATATTATTGCTTTCCTCTTCTGGATTATCTACCTGCCAGTCAAGGGTATGTGGCGGCCGGCTTTAGCCTATTTTGGCCTGGCACTTGCTGCAGCCTTGATCCTTGATTTTGCCGGGCTTGATGAAGGAGGCAAGATAATTGGCAGCGTTATATCTGCCGTGGCCATGATCCGGACCAATCTGAACTATTACCGGTACAAGGTTCTCGGTGAAGAGCCGTGGTTTTAATGCGGAGACCAACATCCTTTGCACCCCTGGCCCACAGCTTGATCTGAACATGTTCCAGGCCTGGATCGATCTGTGCAAACGGGCAGCCAGCACCATCATTTCTCTTGCATCACGCTTGTTACACCCGATTGTGGCGAATATTTTTTACGCTCCTTCTTTGCTTCCACTGCACTCTGTCTCCTTTAACCCAGGACGACGTTTGCCAGATTCCATTTCATACCCAATGGAGATTCAATGAAGTACCTGTATATAGCAATGGCC
>JAAYIE010000110.1 GCA_012744275.1 Desulfobulbaceae bacterium | reverse complement strand
GGCTGCGGATCGAACAGTTACAGCGTTGCCCGGCGAAGACAGAGAAAAGCAACAGAGCCAAGAATTGAAGGAGCAAGAGCAATGGCATTCGACATAAATCACATTCGCATTACCGGTACAGTTGAGCAATTCGATACTATCAATACCAGGACAGGCACCCCGATGATCAAGGCATCGGTGCGCTGCTTCAAGGAGCTGTTCACTGTGGTGGCATTCAAGGAACTGGCTTCGTCCACCATCCTTACCATTGGCGAACGGGTGGAGGTAAAAGGCCGGATACAATCCAACGACTGGACAGACAAAGACGGCAACAAGCGCTACGGCTTCCAGGTGGTGGCAACCGAGATTGGGCCGGATACCGAAGGGGGTCGCGAAACACGACCCCATGCACCACCGGAGCGGGAAGGAGTGATGGAATACTCTGGCGGGCCGTTTTAAGGCTACGCTCTTCCACATCCTTATTTTGCTTAATGATCTCGAAAATAAATTTGCGGTGAAGTATGGGCGGTTATGGTTCGGGAAGGTTAAAAGGCCGCGATGTCAAAGCGACCACAGAAAGCCAGCGCAGAATAGATATCCGGTGGTTCAAACAACAAGGGCGTCTTTATCCAGGTGCTACTGGCATAGTATCATGGTCAAGGGGTGGTGAGGAAACGGGATCGATCCGCTACCGGGCGGAAACAGACAGAATGATTCTTGATTACTGTTACCGGTTCAAGAATGGTGAATGGGAACCTGTGGAGCAAGCCATCACCTTTGACCGTACACCATGCCATTACGGCGGCCATAGGATGTGGTTTCGTTGTCCTCGATGCTGCAAACGTGTTGCCGTGCTCTATGGCGCAGGGAAGTATTTCTTCTGCCGTCATTGCTATGAGCTGACTTATACCAGCCAACAGGAAGACGTGGTTGACCGGCTTATACGAAAGGCCCGGAAGATAAGGCAACGCCTTGGCGCAAGCAACAACCTTACAGAACCGATATTGTTCAAGCCGAAGCACATGCACCAGAAGACTTTTGACCGATTGCGTCGGACAGCAGATGATGCCAACAATCTTTCCTGGCTGATTGTGGGGCAGCGGTTGGGATTGGATTTTGATGCTTAGCTTTACCAAAACCTCACCCTTTTCAGCAAGAGGCGGTGATGCCGCCTTGTACTGCTGGGAATGCTGATGTCTGCTCTTCCTTGAGCTTAAAGCCTCAAAACAGTTTAATAAGGTATCCACTCATAATGGGAGGAACACTTTCTTTTAATCCTGAGGACTAGACGCAAACCATGGCCATAAAAAAATCTGAGCTTTACTCATCGCTTTGGGCGAGTTGCGACGAATTGCGCGGCGGGATGGATGCCAGCCAGTACAAAGACTATGTCCTGTTCATGCTGTTCATCAAGTACATCTCAGACAAGTACGCTGATACCGATGATTTTGCGCCACCGGTCACCATACCGCCAGGGGCCAGCTTCAAGGACATGGTCAAGCTCAAGGGCAAGAGCGACATTGGTGACAAGATCAACACTCAGATCATTCAGCCGTTGATCGACAACAACTCCCGCCTGGCTCGCAGCGACTTCCCCGACTTTAACGATCCAAACAAACTCGGTGAAGGCAAGGCAATGGTGGACAGACTCACCAACCTGGTGAGCATCTTCCAAAAGCCTGAGCTGGATTTCTCAAAAAACCGCGCCGATCACGACGATATTCTGGGCGATGCCTACGAATACCTGATGCGGCATTTTGCTTCTGAAAGCGGCAAGAGCAAAGGCCAATTCTATACGCCTTCCGAGGTCAGCCGCATCATCGCTAAGGTTATCGGCATTTCACCGCAGAATGCCGTTGCGTCCACCACAGCTTATGACCCGACCTGTGGATCGGGATCGTTGCTCTTGAAGGTGGCCGCCGAGGCAGGCAAGCACATCACCCTCGAGGGGCAGGAAAAGGACGTGACCACCGCCGGCCTTGCCCGCATGAACATGATTCTTCATGACTTCCCGACGGCCAACATTCTCAATGGCAACACGCTCGCCTCTCCCAAGTTCAAGGACGGCGAGAACTTGCGGACCTACGACTTCGTTGTCGCCAATCCGCCGTTTTCGGACAAGACCTGGAGCACCGGACTCACGCCAGCGACTGACCCTTATCAGCGCTTTGAATGGGGTGAACCGCCCGCCAAACAGGGCGACTATGCCTACCTGCTGCACATCATTCGCTCCATGAAAAGCGAAGGCAAGGCGGCCTGCATCCTGCCGCACGGTGTGCTGTTTCGTGGCAATGCCGAGGCGGCCATTCGTAAGCGGCTTGTTCGCTCCGGATATCTGAAGGGGATTATCGGGCTGCCTGCCAACCTGTTTTACGGCACCGGCATCCCCGCCTGCATTCTTGTGCTCGATAAGGAAAATGCTCCGGGTCGCAAGGGTGTATTCATGATCGACGCCTCCAAGGGCTTTATCAAGGACGGCAACAAGAACCGTTTGCGTGAGCAGGACATCCATAAGATTGTCGACACTTTTACCAAACAGACCGACACCACCCGCTATGCCCGCATGGTGCCCTTTGATGAGATTTCCGGCTCCAAAAACGATTACAACCTTAATCTGCCGCGCTACATCGACAGCACCGAACCGGAGGACATTCAGGACATCGACGGTCATCTGCGCGGGGGGATTCCCGACTGGGATATCAATGCGTTGGATGCCTATTGGCAGGTGATCCCCGGCGTTCGGCAAGAACTCTTCGAAAGCGCTGGCCGCCCCGGTTATTCCAGGCTGAAGTCGCCCATTGCCACCATGAAGTCAGCCATTTTGAGTCACAGCGAATTTACGGCATTCAAGACGACCGTAACGAAAATTTTTGATCAGTGGCGTACCACCAACACGCCAGCCCTTAAAGGCTTTAACAAAGAAGGACACCCAAAAGCGCTGATTGAAGCCATTGCTGAAGATTTGTTGATAAGGTTCCGTACTGCCCCGCTACTCGACGCCTATGACATTTACCAGTACCTCATGGATTATTGGGCTGAAGCCATGCAGGACGATTGCTACCTGATCGCCGCCGACGGTTGGGTGGCCAAAACCCATCGCGTCATGGAAGAGGTCAAGAGCGGCAAGAAAAAGGGCGAGATGAAAGACAAGGGTTGGGCCTGCGACCTGATCCCCAAACCCTATATCGTCGCTCGCTACTTCGCCAAAGAGCAGGCCGAGCTGGATGCCCTTCAAAATGAATTGGATGGTGTTAGCGCCAGCCTTACCGAATTGGCCGAGGAACACGGCGGCGAAGAAGGTGCGCTGAAAGATGTTTCCACCAAGGGAGACGCCCAGGAGGCTTACACCCAGGCGCTCGTCGCTGTGTGGAATGAGGAAGACAAAACCGCAAGTCGCGTTTACAGCGCCCTCATGGATCAGGCCGAGGAACACGCTGCCCAGATCCGTGTTTACACCGACCACCACTTTATTTCTGTGTTGAAGAACAACAAGGGCAATTTGACCCTCAAGGCAGTCAAAGATCGGCTGGCCGCGACCAGTGATCCGAAGGAGAGCGCGATACTTACCAGCTATCTCGAAGCGGACAAAGAGCAGAAGGCAGCAAGCAAAGAAGCGTCTGAGTTTCTCGCCAAGGTAGAGAAGCAATACCAGAAGCGACTCAAGGCCGACCCTCTGCCGGAGAATCTTGTCGATCTGCATGCCACAGTTCGTTACCTGACGCTGCTCGACGAGCAAAGCGCACTCAAGAGCAAGATCAAGGAAGCGGATGCCGCGCTCGACAAGCTGGCCTATGAAAAATACCCACAGCTCAGCGTGGAAGAGATCAAGACTCTGGTGGTGGATGACAAATGGCTGGCCACCTTGGCAATGGCCCTGCAGGGTGAGCTGGATCGTGTCTCGCAGACTCTCACCACCCGCATTCGTCAGCTTGCCGAACGCTACGACACGCCACTTCCGAAGTTGGTGGACGAAGTGACAGACTTGTCGGCCCGCGTCGATGAACACCTCAAGCGAATGGGGGCGGTATGGAACTGAGGAAAGGATATAAACAGACCGAGGTTGGCGTGATACCGGAGGAATGGGAAGATATAAACCTTGGAAAAATCGCAGAAATTAGGATGTGTAAACGGATATTTACAGAACAAACTAATCCATCTGGTGATATTCCATTTTTTAAGATCGGAACCTTTGGCAAAACCCCTGATGCTTTTATTTCCTGCGATCTTTATCGAGAATATAAAAGAAAGTATTCCTTTCCTGAAAAAGGAGACATCCTGCTTTCGGCAGCAGGAACTTTAGGAAAAACGGTAGTCTATGATGGACAAGATGCGTACTTTCAAGATTCTAATATTGTATGGCTTCAAATAGATCCCCGCAAAGTAACCAACGAATATCTATATCACTGTTACCAAGTAATAAAATGGGCTTCACCAGAGGGAAGCACAATCTCTCGGCTTTACAATGGAATTATTCGTAATACCCGAATCCCACTTCCACCTACCGAAGCCGAACAACGCGCCATCGCCACCGCCTTGAGCGATATGGATGCCCTCCTGGATGGCCTCGACCGCCTGATCGCAAAGAAGCGCGACCTCAAACAGGCCACCATGCAGCAACTCCTCACCGGCAAGACTCGCCTGCCGGGGTTTGATGGGGAGTGGCAACCATTAAACATGGCGAAAGATTCAATGTTAAAAGCGAGAATTGGTTGGCAGGGATTAACGACAGCCGAGTATCTTGAGTCTGGACAATACGCTTTGGTAACAGGAACAGATTTCTTCGATGGGAAAATAGATTGGGATGGCTGCCACTTTGTTGAAAAAGAACGATACGACCAAGATAGATATATTCAAGTTCAAATCAATGATGTTCTATTGACTAAGGACGGGACGATTGGAAAAGCTGCATTTGTCGATCAACTGCCCTATCCATCAACATTGAATAGCGGTGTCTTTGTTATACGGCCTAAAAATGGATCATACATACCGAAGTATTTTTTTTATATCCTTCGTTCTCAGATATTTGTAGATTTTCTCAATAAACTCCAAGCGGGTTCAACAATTTCACATCTCTATCAGAAGGATTTTGTGAATTTTGAATTCCTAGCCCCTGTAACTGTTGAAGAGCAATCTGCCATCGCCACCGTCCTCTCCGACATGGACGCCGAGATAGCCGCCCTTGAACAACGCCGCAACAAAACCAAAGACATCAAACAAGCGATGATGCAGGAATTGCTGACCGGCAAGACCCGTCTCGTGACGCCAGGAGGGTCCAATGCCTGAAAAACCTCGCCCTGAGCGGCTGACCCAGCATCGCGTGGCCGCCATGTTTACCGACACATCCCGGCCGGACTGTCTTGGCTATCACCATCTGGGTGATTGGAGCAAGCGCCCAAACAATGGAACAGCCAATCGACCCATAGAAGCGGAATATCTCAGGGCAAACCTCAAGAAGCGCGGATATTCTGATGCCCACATCTCCGCCGCCCTGCAGAAGCTGGAAACCGCCGCCGATACCACTGGCGTCACGCTCTACCAGGCCAACATGCGCACCTATAACCTGTTGCGCTACCCGGTGAAGGTGCTGCTGGCACCTGGGCAGCCGCACGAGGATGTGCACCTGATCGACTGGGAGCATCCAGAGGAAAACGATGTTGCCCTGGCCGAGGAAGTCACCCTAAAGGGCGGCTATGAACGACGCCCCGATCTGGTTTTGTACATCAACGGCATCGCCATCGGCGTGATCGAACTCAAACGCAGCTCGGTGGAAGTGGCCGATGGCGTTCGGCAATTGATCACCAATCAGGAAGAGATATTTAACATCGGCTTCTTCAGCACGGTGCAGCTTGTCTTTGCGGGCAGCGATTCTCAGGGGCTGCGTTACGGCACCACCGGCACCCTCGAGCAGTTCTTTGTCCAGTGGAAAGACGAGGAAGGCGGCAGCGCGATGGAGCCCGGCACCTTGCTCGACAAGCCCCTGGCTCAGATGTGCGGCAAAGAGCGACTGCTGGATCTGATCCGCAACTTCATCATTTACGACGCAGGCCAGAAGAAGGTGCCCAGGCCCCACCAATATTTCGGCGTTAAAGCTGCCCAGGAACGGGTCCGGCAGCGCGAGGGTGGCGTAATATGGCATACCCAGGGCAGCGGCAAGAGCATTCTCATGGTACTGCTTGCCAAATGGGTGATGGAACACGATCCCGATGCGCGAATCCTGGTCATCACCGACCGTGATGAGTTGGATAAGCAAATTGAAGGCGTCATGCGTAATGCCGGGGTGATCGGCGAAGGGGCTTCCTCTCCGCGTATTAACTCACGGTCACAGTTTGTCAATAAACTCGGCGCCACCACCCCGCGCCTGCTCTGTGCCCTCATCCACAAGTTCGACCTTGACCTCAAGAGTGACCCTCCGCCTGTCCATGGGCGTTTTTATGTCTTTGTGGATGAATGCCACCGGACCCAGGGCGGCGATATGAATAAACAAATGAAACGGTGGATGCAGGATGCCCTGTTCATCGGCTTTACCGGTACACCGTTATTGCGCAAAGATAAAAAGACCACCCGTGAAGTATTCGGTACCTACATCCACACGTACAAGTTTCACCAGGGTGTTGCTGACGGTGTGATTCTTGACCTCAAGTACGAAGCGCGCCATGTGCCGCAGCGCCTGACCTCACAACAGGCCATTGATGCCT
>JAAYIE010000109.1 GCA_012744275.1 Desulfobulbaceae bacterium | reverse complement strand
CCGGAGAAAACCCCCGCCACTACGGCAAAATTGCGCCTTTTCGTCAACAACCGGGCCGTGCAGGATGCCATGCTCCGGCATGCGGTGCGAGAAGCCCTGCAGGGTCACCTGATGCGCGGGTATCTCCCGGCGGGCATGCTTCACCTGAGCCTGCCACCTGCCGAGGTAGACGTGAACGTTCATCCGGCCAAGCGCGAGATCCGCTTCAAAAACACCGAAGCTGTGCGCCGCCTGGTGACCACCACAGTCACTGCCGCTTTGGAGTGGCATGAGCACAATGTACGTGCCGATATTTTCAGCCCTGGACCACCTGGAGAACAAAAAACCTCCAGGGCAAGCGCTGCCCAAAATGCCTGGCACCCTACCCAGACTGCATTTACCGTTGCCGAGCCTGGGCCAGTCCTCCCAGGCAGCAACCGTGCGCAAATGCTGTCGAGTTCGGCTGTGGCCATGCCGCCAGCACAGATGACACAAACCCCGCAAGCCCAGCACACCGGGGACGAAGTTAGCACCTGCAAGCCATCAGCAGGAGCAGATGCAGAACCCGCACAATCTGACCAGTACGAATTTGCCGGGCTTACCCTTATCGGCCAGCTTTTTTCCCTGTACCTGCTCTGCGAACGCCAGGGACAGCTGGTGGTGATTGACCAGCATGCTGCCCATGAACGCATCCTCTACGGTCGCATGGTGCAGCACTATCTCTCCGGGCAGGCTCCGGGGCAGCACCTGCTGTTTCCGGTGAGTATTGAACTTGAACCGCGCCTGCACGAAATTTTGGAGGCCCGGCACAAGGAGGTGGCAAGCATGGGCTTTGTCGTTGATTTTTTTGGCGACAACACCTGGCTGATCAAGCAGGTCCCGGCCCTGTGCAGTTCACTTGCTGCAGAGGCAGTCTTGCGGGAGGTGTTGACCAGTCTGCGGTCAGCACCGCTTGCCACGGAAGCTGGGCAAATTTCTCCGGCCATGGCACAGGTGTTTGCAAATCTTGCCTGCAAGGCAGCCATCAAAGCTGGGGACAGTCTAACTGCGCAGGAAATGCTGGCCCTTCTGGCGCAGATGGAGGCCAGCGCTATCTTTAGCCGCTGCCCCCATGGTCGGCCAGTGCTCAAGACCTTCAGCGCGGCGGAGGTGGAAAAATGGTTCCACCGGCATGGGGCCTAATGGGTAGTCTTGGCTAATTTGCAGCACCCAGCAAAGCCAGCAAAGCGGAATGGCAGGTCAGTGCAATGAAGAAAGTCAAAAAGTCTCCAATCCGGGTGCGCGTGCCAGTGGCGCAACGGCCTGGGCAGGTTTTCAGAGCAGTCAAAGGCCGGGGCAGCTATCTGCGCCGGAGGCTAAAAAAACAACTGCGACGAGAACTGCAGGAGGAGTGACCCTCTACCAGAACAACCAGAACAAAAACACGCATTGCGCGCATCAAGGAGGCACAAATGTGCTGCAGACAGACCCGGTGCGCCTTGCGGCACGTCTTCCATGTCGGCTATTTTGTGCGTGCGCCAAGGTTGGTGCTACTGATACTGCTGCTGAAGCCGTGCGGGTTTTTGCAGCACATGAACAAATTATCCATCCGTTCTTTAGATAGGCGTAAGTATTATTGTACCGGCTTGGTTTTAATTGGACTGTGGTCGTGTCCTAATCTTCCGGATGTAAGTCTTTGGTTCGGCCAGGGCAGGGGCTGAGGAAAAGCGTGGCATAGGTGGCGGTAGCGGTGGGCATGCCCCTTTCCCAAGGATAATTTTTGTACTAACGCGCCGGGTAGGAGCTTTTGACAGGATCGCTGTCGTAGTCTGCATCGTGGCTGGTATCTATGGCCTGCTGCCGGGGAGGGCGTACCTGGGCGTAGGTGCCAGCATTGCTGAATATGTACCACAAGCCGTCTTCATAGCGTTTCAGCGTAACAAGGCGCGGATTATCCGCACCGGTGCTGAGCAGGTTAATCAAAACAAAGTCCTCAGTCTGCTGCTTGGTGCTGGTCAGGACCAAACGGTAGTTATCGGGCGACATGTGGTAGTTGTTCTCCGGGCTTGTGCCCTCTGCAAAGCTGCGGAAGATGTAGTGATGCGATGGATCCTGCAACCGTTGGGAAAAGATGTTGTAGTTGGGGCTGCGCTCCCAGTTCGGTTTTGCGTGCAGAATAAAGCGCAACATCTTGGCGGCTTCAGCGCGGCGGGCAGGGTCCAAATAGCAAAACACGGCGTCAAAATACATTTTGACCGCACCTTCAGGACTGGTGCAGGCGCTTTGACAACGGGCCTTAAAGTCGCTGTAGGTGGCTGGCAGTCCTTCTGCTGCGTGGGCCGGGGATGTGGTCGGGAGAAACAGTGGGGAACCTGCTGTCACAAATATGGCAAGGACAGTTAACACTTTGAAAAAACGAAAAAATTGTTTCACGATAGTCTGTTCCTGAAAATGTGAAGAGCTGTTGGCATACCTTATGAATAGTGGGTTGCAAAGGGTAAGGAGCAGTTCAAATCCCCCTTGCTCAGGCAACGTTTCTTTTCCTGCCCTTGAAGAAAAGCAGAAAAAATAGTGCTGCTGTCACTGCCAGGAGGGTGAGGCCCAAGAGGGGACGGAAGCGGAGCCAGGCAAAGGCAATAACCATACATGACCAGGCAAGCCCCATGAGCGTGGCTACAAAACCGGTGCCAGCCCCGACAATTTTGCCGAACAGGGGAACGAGCCCTGCTATCACCTGCAGGGGCGCGCTCAGCACCTTGAAGGCACCGATGGCAAGCAGGATGCTGATGGCGCGCACAACCCAGGTTAGGGCAGAATTGCTTGCCACAGCGCTCTGGAACATGTTGTCCATGCCCACAGTACCCATACTCAGGCGGCTGAAAGAACTGCCGCCGGCCACGCGGTAGGGCTCAAAGCTGTCACCATTCACTTGGGCGATAATGGAGACCTCCGCCTGCGGCACCGAAAAATAGGCCAGCTTGACATCGCCAATACTGGGTTGATTCATATTGCTGCCCAGATAGAGCACATTGCCCAGAGTATGCACCATGGGAGACCGGTCGCGAGCATGCACTGCAGTCCTGTGCCGGGGCAAAGCACTACCAACAGCTGAGGTCGTATTCGGGAACAAAACTTTTTGCAGCGCCTCCTGCTGCTGTTCGTTTAATCCGATATCAAGTGGTGCACTGCCGCCTATGACCTGAACCAGGAACTCGGGCAGTCGGTAAGCACCAAACTGCACCTGTGGCGCATGCCACTTGTCGCTGTCGGCCTGGACATTGATGGTGTTCTGGTGGCCTTCAGGTTGCTGAAATTTGCTGGAGTCCACGGGGTTGTCCACCCACTTCTGTTCGTAGGTATAGGTGGTAACCGTCTCTTCGCCACCGCCAAGTTTCTGACGAGTTTCGTTTTTACTGCTTTCAACCCATTGAAAGTACTGCGCTTTGCGCTCCAGCCTGATGGCTTGCGCGCGTACGCCAAAAAGTGGATCTGACACGATGTTGTTGGTGCTGGCCAGGCCGCTGGCATGAACAAGCTTGCCATTAAAAGCTGGATCAACCGTGCCGATACCGGGCAGGGCTACGGCACTGCGCTGGGCCTCACTGATGACGTTACTGGTGCGCACAGCTCGGCCTTCGTTCCAGTACATCAGACCGGTGGCCACCAAAAGCAGTATCAGCCCCACGCCCAATCCTTGAAAGGATCTGCCGATACGGGCAAACCAGCTTGTCTGCGTCACCCTGGTGTACGTATCGTTGCCCGGCATGTTTTTGCCTCCGTGAAAGGTGAAAATCGCGTCAATTATCGCTCGAACGTTTGCTAAAGCCGAATCATTTACCTGCTTTATCCCCAAAAAACACCTTTTACTTGATTATGTGGTGAAACAGTTTGTGATTAGATCGGCTGCTGACTGATTACGGCTGTCTGTATTATCCCGAAAACAGCCAAAGCACACCCTGACGCGCTGGGCAAGGGTGTGCAGAGAGCTATCAGGAGCATACGTCTGGAGCGCACTGAGAGTTCTTCGAATTATTCGAAAGCGCTTCCTGCAAATTTTTTCGTTATTTTTGTACTGAACCAGCCAGACAAGAGAAGGGAAGGGGTAGTGCATTTTTTTCTGTCGGTACATACAAACCAGCAGGAACAGCAGTGCAGAACTTGCACCATACGGTCGTAATTCCAATACTATATTGAAAGCACCCTTAAGTATTTTCCTCGCGGTCTTGATAGCTTTTTAATCTGGAACTGGCATGACTTTGCAATGAAAAACCGGGTTACCGGTAAGACCTGGCAGGTTCCAAGGCAAGTGATTGTTCCAACTTTGCTGGTCAAACTATTCTTATGGGTGTATAGAAAATAATTGATTCCATGGTTTGCTGGCACAGGTAATTTGCTGGTGTGGGTTGGGAAATTTTTTAGCATTCAATCGGGTGAGGGGTAATGGTTGGTGAAGGGTTGAAACTGATGGTGCTCGGCATGGGCATTGTTTTTGTTTTTCTGACACTCCTGGTGGTCATTATGCATGCCAATGCCAGGCTGCTGCGGGGCGCAACCGAGCGGGAGATGCAGGCGCCTGTTGATCTGCGGACAGCAAAACACAAAGCAGGCCCGCAGCCCAAGGCAAAAACAGAGGTCAAAACAAAAACAGATGAACAACAACGGCTGGTGGCGGTAATTGCCGCGGCCCTGGCGGCACACCGCGCCAAACATCAATAACCACCATCACTACATCATTTTGCGCCGTATCAAAATGCCGGATCTGAGCCCGGCGAAACAGGCGCACAGCACGTAAAGGAGAGCGCAAATGGGCAAGGTTTCACGGTACAAAATTCAGGTGGATGGAGTCACCTACCGGGTGAGCGTAGAGGATGAAAGCGGTGAAGTGAGCGAGGTGAGCAGGCTGCAGGAGCCTGAACAAGCACCCGCATACACCGCCGAAGAGGAAACGCCACCAACCAGGCCCGAACCCACGGGTGAGCGCGTTGCTGTCACCTCGCTGCTGCCCGGCAACGTGTGTGATGTGCTTTGTGCTGCCGGCGATGTGGTAAGCGAAGGCGATTCTCTGCTGCTCTTGGAGGCCATGAAGATGCAGTCGCCAATCTATGCACCACAAAATGGCGTGGTTGATTCGGTGGAGGTACAGAAGGGAGATAATGTGCGCGCCGGGCAGACACTGGTGTATCTGATTTGAGGTTATGCGGGAGGGAGATAGCATGAAAACATTTCCATACCTGCGGGTGCTGGTACTGCTGGTGCTAAGCCTTCTGTGCGCTGGTTTGGCCATGGCTGCTGTTGCCTTCGGCGCCCAGGCCAGCATGCCGCCCATGGCTGAAATGGCACAAAGTTTTATTTTCTCAACCGGGCTGACGGGTTTCCTTTTTCCGGAAGATGGCGGTTGGGCCAACGGCATTGGCCGACTGCTCATGATCGTTGTGGGGCTTATTTTGCTCTATCTGGCTATTGCCCGCGATTTTGAGCCCCTCCTGCTTTTACCCATTGGCTTTGGCTGCATACTGACCAATATTCCCTTAACCGGGATGAACGAACCGGGCGGCATTCTGTACTATATTTACGCCGTGGGCATCAAAACCGGTGCATTTCCACTCATCATTTTCATGGGCATCGGAGCCTTGACTGATTTTGGGCCGATGCTGGCCAATCCGAAAACTGCCATCCTCGGAGCTGCGGCCCAGTTTGGCATCTTTACCACCCTGATTGGTGCGCTGCTGCTCAATGATTTTGTGCCGGGTATCAACTTTAACCTATTGGAGGCCGCATCCATTGGTATTATAGGCGGAGCTGACGGACCCACCGCCATCTTCCTTTCCAGCCAGCTCGCTCCCCATCTTTTGGGCTCAATTGCTGTGGCTGCCTATTCCTATATGGCGCTGGTGCCCATTATCCAGCCGCCGATTATGCGTGCGCTCACCACCAAGGCCGAGCGCCGTATCCGCATGGAGCAAATGCGACCAGTGGGCAAGCTGGAAAAAATTCTTTTCCCTTTAACGGTGCTCGGGCTCTGCGCTCTGATGATTCCTTCGGCCGCACCCCTGATCGGTTTTTTCATGTTTGGTAATCTGATGAAGGAAAGCGGGGTGGTGAACCGGCTCTCCGATACTGCCCAGAATGCACTGCTCAACATTGTGACCATCTTCCTGGGGTTGGGTGTGGGCGCACAGATGACGGCCGGGCAGTTTCTGTCGCCGAAAACACTGGGTATTCTGGTGCTGGGAATAATCGCCTTTAGTATCGGCACTGCTTCCGGTATACTTATGGCCAAGCTGATGAATCTCTTCCCCGGATCAAAGGTCAATCCGCTTATTGGGTCGGCCGGAGTTTCTGCTGTACCCATGGCGGCGCGGGTCAGCCATAAGCTGGGCATGGAAGCCGACCCGACCAACATGCTGATCATGCATGCCATGGGCCCGAATGTAGCCGGCGTTATTGGTTCGGCAGTGGCAGCCGGTGTGCTCCTCACCCTGAAAAATTTTGTCGGTTAAGCGTCTGAATTCGTTGCCCTGGCAGCAAAGGCAACACACGGCTTGATTCGCCCACCAGTTTACCAGGTGTATGAATACTAATAACTCCACCACAACAAAGTGTTCAAAGTGTTATAGGGCCGAAAGCCACAAAATTTTTTGAGTTGATTTGCCGGAAGGGGAGATACAGGTATGGAGGAAGGTGAGGTGATGATCAAGGGGCGTGAGGAAAAATTCTGTAAGGAATGCGGCGCAGTAATTAACGCCAAGGCGGAAATTTGCCCCAAGTGCGGGGTACGCCAACTGCCGCCACCAGGAGTGTTTGCCGGTACCGCTCCCAATGGCAAAAATAAGCTGGCCGCAGCGCTGTTCGCCATTTTTTTGGGCGGTTTTGGCATTCATAAATTCTATCTGGGCCGCATCGGCTGGGGTCTGATCTACCTGTGCCTGTGCTGGACTTTTATTCCTTCGCTCCTGGGTTTGATTGAGGGCATCATCTACGTCACCATGAGCGATGAAGCCTTTGCCCAGAAATACGGACAGGTTTGAGGTAAAGCAAGTGGTGGCATCTGAAGGAGGCAACACAACAGGCCGTGCCAGTAGCAAGGGCATTGTTCGCATAGACCGGCTGGACACTGAAGAAGGAACCAGGGCAGCTGCACGCCTGACCCGCCGTTTCAATGATGATGCGGCCGCCTGCGCAGATGCTGTGCGCGAAATTCTGGCGCGGGTGCGACAGGAAGGCGATGCGGCCCTGCTTGACTACTGCCGTCGCTTTGATGCTCCAGGTATGGAATTGCCAGGACTCAAGGTGAGCGCAGAGGAATTTCAGGAAGCGGAAGCTCTGGTTGATGCCGGATTGCGGGCGTCCATTGATTTTGCCGCTGAGCGTATCCGCAGCTTCCACGAACGTGAGCTGCCCGATTCTTGGATGCTCACCCGTCCGGAAGGCATTATCACCGGCAGGCTGGTGCGCGCGGTAGACGCGGCCGGGCTCTATGTGCCGGGGGGCCGGGAAGGCTCTACCCCGCTGGTTTCTTCGGTATTGATGAATGGTATTCCTGCAGGCATTGCCGGGGTTCGCAGGCGGGTAATGGTAACGCCACCCAATCGTGCCGGCAAGGTACACCCTGCGCTGTTACTGGCAGCCCGCAGCATTGGCATAAACGAGGTATACAAGCTCGGTTCGGCCTGGGCTGTTGCCGCGCTGGCCTTTGGCACCGAGAGTATTGCGCCGGTGGAGGTGATTGCCGGGCCGGGCAACCAGTATGTGGCCGAAGCCAAACGCCAGGTGATGGGCCGGGTGCGCATTGATATGCTGGCCGGGCCCAGTGAAGTCTTGATAGTGGCAGACGCATCCGCCAGGCCTGCCTTTATCGCCGCTGATATGCTGGCCCAGGCCGAGCACGACCCGCAGGCCCTGGCCCTGGCCATTGTTTGCAGTGCCGGGCAGGCCGATGAGGTAGCCAGGGAACTGGAGCGCCAGCTGCCCCGTTTAAACCGGGCTGATATTGCCCGCACCGCCCTTAAAGAGCATGGCCATATTTTTATTACTGAGGACCTGGATACCGCCATTGCCCTGGCCAACGATATCGCCATCGAACACCTGGAATTGCATCTGGCCGACCCCTGGAGCCAGCTGCCTGCCATCCGCCATGCCGGCGCGGTCTTCCTTGGCCATTACAGCCCCGAGGCTGCCGGAGACTATGTGGCTGGCCCCAACCATGTGCTCCCCACCATGGGCACGGCAAAAATTGCCTCGGCCCTGGGGGTAGAGACCTTTTTGAAACAAATTTCCCTCATCCACTATACGCCCGAGGCGCTTCGTGGTGAAGTTGACCATATTCGCCTGCTGGCTGAGCTGGAAGGCCTGGACGCCCATGCCAAGTCGGCGCTGCTGCGCCTGAATGAAAGCTGAAACTCTGCTGGCAGAAGGGGCAACTGCCCTGGATTTTCCCCTGACGCAGGAGCAGTTGGGCCGGCTGACTCTGTACTGCACCGAACTCAGTAAGTGGATGCGTCGTATCAACCTGGTGGCCCGCGACACCAGTCTTGAGCAGCTGGTGGAACTGCATTTCCTTGATTCTCTCGTCCTGGCTCCAATGCTGGCCGATCATCCGAACCCGCACCTGCTCGATATTGGCAGTGGTGCGGGTTTTCCCGGGTTGGTGCTGGCTGCTCTTTTCCCCGAAGCCCGCTTCAGCCTGGTGGAACCCCGGCAAAAGCGGGCAATTTTTTTGCGCCATGTGGTGCGGTTATTGGCCCTGGACCAGGTAGAGGTGGTGGAGGCACGGGTGGAGACCCTGTACCACAACTCCAGTTCGCGCAGCTTGCAAACAGCATACAGTCATATAACAGGCCGGGCCGTGGCAGAACCTGCGGCCTTTCTGGAAATGGCCGCGCCATTGGCCGCGACAGATACCGAGGTGGTGCTCTTCCTGGCCCGTCCAGAGGGCCTGGCTGATCTGCCGGAAGTGGTACGCACCCACTGGCACCTGCATGCAGAGCGACAGGCAGTACTGCCCTTTTCCCGGGCGCCCCGCTTTCTGGCCTGCATGCGCCGGGCCTGAGACAAATATAAGCCGTAAGCTGGTGCCCACACGCACTGGTGCCAATGCTACCTAATAACACAGCAGGAACACAGCAGGAACACAGCAGGGCGCTTTCTGTGCCGGCTTTAATCTGAAACTGGAATCTTGTAATCTCCCGCACCATGTACCGTTTTTTTGACCGCGTCACTTATATGTTTGACCCGCTCCATGACTTGTACGAGCGGGATAAGGTTCACCGGAAAATCGCCCTGGTCACAGTGCTCCTCTTTATCGTTGCAATTTTCTGCATCGAGCTGAACCGCCAGGACCTTCTGCCGCCGGCCTGGGCTGCTGCCCTGCCGGACAACCACTTCCATGCCATCAGCATGGCCTTCACCATAGTGCTCATCTTGGAGGTCATCAGCCTGATCTTTGCCTTGCCCTGCTCCTTTTCCAGATCACTGGGCAAACAGTTTGAAATCCTGGCACTTATCTTTATGCGCAACGCCTTTAAGGAACTGTCTCTTTTTCCGGAACCACTGGCCTATAGCGGCAATGAGGAGCAGGTGCTGCATATCCTGGCCAGCGGCTTTGGTGCTCTAATCATCTTTATTCTGCTGGGCCTGTACTACCGCGTGCAGAAAAAGGCAGAGCGGGATGGCCGCCAACGGGACCTGTACGGCTTTGTCGCCTCCAAAAAAGCTATTTCCCTGTTTTTGCTGCTTACCTTTGCCAGCATGGGTATTTGGTCTGTGCTGCAGGCTTGGCGCGGGGTAGAGCATGCTGATTTTTTTCATGAATTTTACACAATCCTTATCCTCACCGATATCCTGATCGTGCTGGTCTCCCAGTGCTTTTGCCCTTCTTCCATTATGATTTTCCGCAACAGCGGCTATGCCTTTTCCACCCTCACCATCCGCATCGCCCTGGTGGCTCCGGTGTATTACAATGTTTTGCTGGGCAGTGCGGCGGTGTGTTTTGCTCTCTTGCTCAGCCTGGCCAGTCAGCGCCTCTTTACCGAGCGGGAATAGGCAGCCCTTCCTGGGCACGCAACAGAACTGGTGTACGACTCAATTGTTTGTTATAGTGCCTGCCTGTCTTTCATCTTTGTTTGTACGATATATACTACAT
>JAAYIE010000108.1 GCA_012744275.1 Desulfobulbaceae bacterium | reverse complement strand
CTGTCGCACTGGATGTACCGCCGCTCCAGGGCAGAGTGAATGATCTTGCCCAAATTCTTGTGCCTGCCACCCGGCAACTTCTGGAGGAAAGCCTGGCTCGGCTGGAACAGGAGGATTCTACCCAGATTGTAGTGCTCACCGTTCCTTCGCTAGATGGCGATAACCTGGAGACCTTTTCTCTGCGGGTGTTTGAACAGTGGCGTTTGGGCCAAAAAGATAAGGATAATGGCGCCTTGCTCCTCATTGCCGTGCAGGATCGCAAAATCCGTATTGAGGTGGGTTATGGCCTGGAAGACCGGCTCACGGATCTGCTCAGCGGTCGTATTATACGTAATGAAATTGCGCCTGCCTTTCGCCAGGGCGACTATAATCAGGGCGTGATCAACGGGGTTGCTGCCATGATCCAGGTGGTACAGGGCGCATACAACAGGGCAGAAGCTGCGAAAAGCATGTCTGGCGCTAACGCCTCAGATGAATCTCCTGCTCTTATGGGGATGGTGTTGAGCGTTCTGCTCATTGGTTCAATCTTCAGCAACAGGCAGAGGCTGGCCACTGTTTTGGGTGGATTGAGCGGCATGGGCTGGGGTCTAATTTTTCCCAGTTCGCTACCCTTTTGGTTCCTTGGCATAATGGGTGCCCTTGCTGCCTTGGTGTTTACGCGCCTGGGCGCGCTGCCAACGCCAAGGTCTGGCCGTGGACCTACCCGGCGATGGCAGGGCGGTAGTGGTGGTGGCTTTGGTGGCGGTGGCTTTGGTGGCGGTGGTGGCAGCGGTGGTGGTGGCGGCGCCTCCGGAGGATGGTAATATGCGTACTTTGGCAGAAACTTTTTTCAGTACAGAGGAAGCAGAGCGCATTAAGGCTGCAGTGGCCAAGGCCGAGGCAGGTACCTCAGGTGAAATCGTGGTGATGGTGGTTTCAGCCAGTCACAACTATCCGGCAGCCTATCTGCGGGCCAATTTGTTCTTTTCGTTTCCGCTCGCACTTGTCCTGGCCTATACCCTCGCCCGCCAGCTGTGGTGGCTAGGCAATCTGCTTTGGCTTTTTTTAGCCATCTTTTGCGCCAACTTTTTCATTTTCCGTTTGTGTTTGCCCCTGCTCCCTTGGCTGTGGCGCTGGTTTATCGCACCGGGGCAGGCCGCCTACGAGGTGGAGCGGGAAGCATTGCTCAGCTTTTACAGCGAAAATCTGCACCACACCCAACAGTCCACCGGGATTTTGATCTTTATTTCGGTACTGGAACGCCGGGTTTGGATTCTGGCCGATAGCGGCATCAATGCCGTCTTACCGCCGTCCACCTGGCAGGGACTGGTGGGTGAGCTGACTAGAGGCATCCGGGCATGCGAGCAGGGTCCTGCAATCATCGGCGTGGTGGAGCGCATCGGCGCACTATTGGCGCAGACCTTCCCATCAGAGGCCGACGACCGTAACGAATTGGCTGATCTCATTGTCCGAAAGCCGTCTGATCGGCTCCGAACAGGCCACTCGCTGGTGATCAGATAGAGGAGGAGTGGTGGCAAGAGATTTGCGAGCACGGGGCAGGTTGGCGTTAACGTGGAGGCGCAGGCAGAATGCCGGGATGCGTGTTATTGCCCACCGGGGTTTTCGTGGCTATTACCCAGAAAATACCATGAGCGCCTTTGCCGCCAGCCTCGGTTGCAGTCATATGGTGGAACTGGATGTGCGCCTCAGTCTTGATGACCAGGTGGTGGTTTTCCATGATGATACCCTGGAACGGTGCAGTAACGCTACCACCCTGGGGCCACAACTGGGTCTGGAGAGCTCTAGGGTTGATCAGTGGCGGCTCGATCAGCTTCATCTGCTCGATCTCGGAGACTGGTTCTATTCACGCCAACGGTCAGCTGACCAGGATTTGATTCCTGTGACTACGGAATCTCTCTCTCTCCCGTATCGCCCGACCACCCGTGAACTGCTGCCCACTTTGGCTGCGACTCTTGCCTGGGCCAAGGCCTACCAGATGCCGCTGAATGTTGAGTTGAAAGACCAAGGCAGCGAAAATAGAAATGACAGACTTGTCCGACAGGTTGTACGGCGCATTGTTGCCGCGGACTGCACCGAGTTGGTGCTCTTGTCTTCTTTTAACTATGCTATGCTGCTACAGTGCCGTGGGTTGGCTCCCTTTATCTCGCGCGCCGTTCTCTATGGTGACAAGGGCCCGCCAGACCTGCTTGACTTGCTGGCCGCCGTCGATGCCTGTGCCTGCCACCCAGAACACAGCGGCCTTGATGCTGAACTGGTGCGCCACCTGCAGCTGAATGGCTATGCCGTGCATGCATGGACAGTCAACGAGCGTGAGCGGTGGCAGTATTTGCAGCAATGCGGGGTTAATGGTCTCATTACCGACTTTCCTTGCCTGAAAAGGATAGGTAAGGAAAAAATGCTTGTGCATAGATAAAAGCGTGCAAACCGTCTACTCACACTACCTAATGTGTTTCCACATGATCGCTTACGTGAAATCTTGCTTTCATGTTTTTTTTACGGTATGAATATTGCCGGGTCCATGCCGGCCCATGGTGCAGATTATTTGAACGTGTTCATGTACCATTTGAGCGGGTTTCGTTCAGACAGCCGCTGAGTTAGGAATCGCACTCCCGCGGCAGATCAACTTACTTATCTTGCAGGGGAAAGGGAATGAACATCAATGAACTGGAAAAGTTAGTTAACGAGGGGGTGGACCAGCTCCCGCCACTTGAACGCCGAACCTTTCTTCGCGCCGGTTTTGCCGTAACGGGTTTGTACCTTGGCGGTTCCATCCTCTCTCTGACTTCGGTGCAGACGGCAAAGGCCGCAGTGCCCGGCTCCGCCTATCAGAGCGGTAAGTATCCTTACAAGCCGCATTACAGCATGGTTATGCGCCAGAACCTCTGCGTCGACTGTCAGCTCTGTATGGATGCCTGTGTGGAGACGAACCATGTGCCTGATTATGGCTACCGCACCATTATTCTGGAACAGAAGCGGGATATCGGTGACGACAGGCAGGAAACCATCTTTATTCCTGTACTCTGTAATCAGTGCAACGAACCGCCCTGTGTTCGGGTTTGTCCCACTGTGGCCACCTACAAGGACAAAACCACCGGCATTATTGTGATGGAAGATAAAAAATGTATTGGCTGCAAGACCTGTATGGCAGCCTGTCCTTACAATGCCCGCTATTTCAGCGAAGAAAAGCGTGCCGTGGATAAATGCGATTTTTGTCTGGGATCCCGTTTGTCCAAGGGCATGAGCAACACGGCCTGTGCCGAGGCCTGCCCCGCGCATGTGCGCGTGTTCGGTGATTTGAGCGACCCGGAGAGCGAAGTATACAAACTGGTGCATCGCCCGGAGACAGTCATGTGGGTGCTTCGTCCTGAAACCGGGGCCCTGCCCAATGTGTTTTACATGAACGATACGGTAGCCTGAGGGGGTGAGCGTGATGAGAAAACATAATAAATTTCTGTTGGCGCTATCACTCACTCTTTTTGCCGGTTTTATCGGCGCGCAGATGCTGACGGCCAATGAGGCCAAACAGGGACGCGAGGCTGAGCCTGCCCCCACCCCTGCGGTGCAACCTGCGCCAGCCAATGGAAAATTGTTGGATCATCTGGGCGATACCAAGGTGATCAGCGTTGAGCCGGTGCGACAGATGTTCAGCCATCGTACCCATGTGGTACAGTACAAGATCGCTTGTGTGGACTGTCATAACGGGATATTTGAGCAGAAGTGGGGTGCTGCCCGGGCCAAGGGGGATTACACTCACGAAGATGCCTTTGACAAGGGGCTGTACTGTGGTGTCTGCCATGACGGCAAAGCCGCCTTTGCTACGGTGGGCGAGCAAAACTGTGTCACCTGCCACGGCAGCAACATGGTCGCACCAGACATGATCTATTTCCAGAAACCGGTGCGCACGGTGGTCTTTGATCATAAGGATCATGTGGACAAGGGCATGAAGTGCGCTGAGTGCCATTTGCAGCTTTTTGACACCCGTGCGGGCGCAGCTGAAGAGCAGCCGGAAAAATTTGTCATGCAGGCGCTCTACGACGGTAAGTATTGCGGTGCCTGCCATGATGGTAAGGCCGCCTTTGCCTCAGATACCCGCTGCACCACCTGCCATATCGGAGTACGCGGTAACGAACGGCGGCTGGCCCAATCTGCTGAAGGTAAGGGAAAAAACGCCAAGTAACAGACAGCTGCGACACCTTGTTTATCTTTTGCCCGGAAGAATTCCTTCCGGGCATTTTTTTTGGAACTTGTGCTGAGCCTGGTATGGCTGGAGATGCCTAAGGAGCGAAATCCAATTCCATATCAAAGCCGTATCTGACATCTGGGCAGAAATAACCCGGAGCAAGATGAATAAATTTAAGCTGTTATTTTTTTTCTTTTTGGCAATCCTAACTGCTGGATTTGCACTGGATCGTCAGTTGCCGCCACCGTCCCTTTATGAAGGTGACACAATTGCCTTCGCTCAAGTGGTGCTGGCCAGAGATGGTACGCTTTTGCGCGCTTTTCCTGACAGCAAGCACATCTGGCGTTACCCCGTGGACCTTGAAAGCGTTTCACCACGGTATCTTGAGGCACTGCTTACCTATGAGGACCGATTTTTCTATCGCCATCCGGGCGTCAATCCGGTGGCACTTATCCGGGCAGTATGGCAGTGGTTGCAAAGTGGACGTATCATCTCCGGCGGTTCCACCCTGACCATGCAGGTGGCAAGAATGCTGGAACCACAGCCCCGTACCCTTTCCGGTAAACTGCGGCAAATTCTGCGAGCCCTGCAGTTGGAATTGCGTTACTCCAAAAAGGAGATCCTGACCTATTATATCAACCACGCACCCATGGGCGGTGTCTTGGAAGGAGTGGAGGCAGCCAGTCGCAGCTATTTTGGCAAGGCAGCCCGCAGCCTGAGTCATGCCGAGGCGGTGCTTCTGGCGGTGTTGCCGCAAAGCCCGTCCCGCCTGCGGCCTGATCGCTACCCCCAACGAGCACAGGGTGCCAAAGACAAGGTGCTGGTGCGTATGCAGGATGTATGGCCAGCGGCAGTGCTTAAGGAAGCGATCCAGGAACCGGTGTATGCGCTGACTTTGACTTCGCCCCAATTGGCACCACTTCTAGCAGAACGATTGCGTCGCCAAGAGCCGCATGCTGGTCGTATTAGCAGCACCCTTGATGTGCAGATGCAGGCCACGGTAGAACAGTTGGTATTAGATCGGGTGCACCAGCTACCGCCGAAGGTGTCGATCGCGATTCTGGTTATGGAAAACAGGAATGCCGAGGTGCTGGCCTATGTTGGATCTGCCGACTTTGCCGATCCTGCCCGCTTCAGCCATGTGGATATGGTGCGTGCCCTGCGTTCACCAGGGTCTACACTCAAGCCCTTTCTCTATGGTATGGCCATGGACGAGGGGCTTATTCATTCGGAGTCGCTGTTGGCGGATGTGCCACGCAGTTTTGCCGGATATCAGCCGGGTAACTTCCAGCAATCCTTTAATGGCCCGGTGAGTGTATCCGAGGCGTTGACCAGATCACTCAATGTACCGGCGGTGGAGGTGTTGGATCAGCTGGGGCCAGTTCGTTTTGCGGCTATGCTGCGACGTGGCGGTTTGCAAGTGGTGCTGCCCGGTGGAGCAGAACCCAATCTTGCCCTTATCCTTGGCGGGGCGGCAAACAGCCTGGAGCAACTGGTGGGTGCCTACAGCGCCTTTGCCAGAAATGGACTGGCGGTACAACCGCGTTACACGCCCGCGGCAGCTGTTGAGGAGCGGCGAATCCTGTCTGCCGGGGCAGCCTTTATCATCAGGGATATCCTTGAATCCGGTGGTACGGTTGAAAAACGCTTGGGCACGCGTATCGGTGCTCGGCAAGGGGTTGCCTGGAAAACAGGTACGAGTTTTGGTTTTCGGGATGCCTGGTCTGTGGGCGTCTCTGACCGGTACACTATTGGTGTGTGGGTAGGCCGCCCGGACGGTACACCCAATCCGGGTTTTTTTGGCGCTAATGTAGCTGCCCCTTTGTTACTCGACCTTTTCCATGCCCTGGATACTGCCCCGCCAACACCGCGCAGGCCCCCGGCCACGGTCAGCAGAGGTGAAATTTGCTGGCCCCTGGGTCTGCGACCATCCGGACCAGAGGATCCATTCTGTCTGGAGCGAAGGAGCGCTTGGCTTCTCAATGATACCGCGCCGCCGACCTTTCCCGATCCACTCTACCAGGGCAAACTGCGTTTCAGTTATTTTGTCAACGCCAGCGGAAGCTTACGGGTGCAACCTGCTGGCTGCGCAGAAGGCGGTATGCAGCTGGTGCAGGCCGTCCGCTGGCCAGGCTTGCTGGAACCGTGGCTGAGTCCCGAACAAAAGCATCAAGCCACACCACCGCCGTGGGCAACGGGCTGCGAATGGGGGGCTTCGGGTTATGCACTAAATGCACTGAGCATCAGCGGGTTACGCAATGGTACGGTGTTGCGCCCTGCTGCTGACGGTACAGCTCCACTGGTGGAGCTGCGGATACAGGGAGCGATAAAAGAGGTGTTCTGGTTTATGGACGGGAAGCTGATTGCCCGTACTAAATCAGGTGAAGGCTATAGCCACCGTTTTACGGAACCTGGCGAACATACCCTGACTGCGCTCGATGAACAGGGCGCTTATGACAGTGTGAATGTGATTGTGCAGTAGTGTGCAAATCGTCTTGCGGGACAGTTTGCACTCCATGTTGGCAACAGCCGAAGAGTGGATGAGGCCTGCAACGGATTCGCAACGATTTGTTGCGTTAAAAAATTGGAGTCGGATCTGCGGTTGCCCGACACCTCCATGCCACTGGTGAACAGGCGTTCTGTGATCTGTGATGTAAAAAACCGTTATCCGGAAGAGAAGATCATTTTGCTTGACCGTTCACGAATCAGGAGAATGCCTGCGCGAGGCCACGAACAAGGGCATGGAGGGCTTCTGTCTGAAAAAAGGTGACTCCATCGAGTATTATTTAGTATTCGTATTTTAAAAAATACGGATAAAATCAGGAATATGCTATTGCCATTTTATGGAGATGACGTACATTTTTCGTACGATGCCATCAAAAATTTTTTTTAAAAGGAGGCAGAATTATGTTGCAATGGGCACTGATTTTTCTTGTAGTTGCAATTATAGCCGGTTTCAGTGCTGTCTCACAGATTTTTCCACAGTAAAAGCTGTGGAGAAACGCGATGTTGAGACGGCGGCGGCTTAAAAAGTCCGATCAAATCTCTTCTGGCAAAGAGATTGAGCTGGAGCAAACGCAATATCTGCTGCAAAGAACAGCCCAGCCTGGCCTTGAAATTCAGGAACGCAACCAGCAGGTACACGCACAAGGCGACCCAGAGCTGAGTCAACACCGCGTTGGCGGAAGTCCCCAGAAAGGTCTTGATCTTCAGGTTCTGCTTGATCCACTTGAAAAACTGTTCGATTTGCCATCGTTCTTTGTAAATGTCAGCGATTTCCCTGGCTTTTAGGTGATGCGCGTTGGTGACAAACTCATACTCCACGCCGGTTTTCAGGTCGGTGTAATGAACCAGGCGAAGGCGCTCCTCTACTCCCTTGAGCCGGATGTGCTGATCCTTGCTGACGCCAGTACTTTTTCTTCCGGCCCGCTGTTGCAGGTACTCGACCCTGGCATTGCTTTTCAGCCGGGTAACGAAGAAAATCCCGTTTTTATTGAGACCGTTGTACCAGTCATAATCAGTGAAGCCACGGTCAAAACAGGCAAAGGAACCTTTGGGCAGCTTGAGGGTTCTGGCCCAATTGATTTCATGCTCTTTCGCCTTGGTCATATCCAGAAAGACAGGCAGGTAGCCGCTGGTATCCAGGCCCACATGCAGTTTGATGCCGCCTTTTTTCTGGCGGAATTCGGCCCAGGGAAAGGCGGCAAGGCAAAGCTGTATAGCTGTGGCATCGAGCAGATATAGTCTGCCTTGAAATGAAAACCGGTGTTTGGGCGCAAGCATCTGACATCGGTGCAGGAGCTTGCCGAAGATTTCCTGGTAGAGCGAGGCGGGCTGCTGGGCATTCACCCTGGCCAGGGTTGCGGGTGCTGTCGGCTTCATACCCAGATGATAGAGGCGCTTGCCCTGAGCTTTGAGATTGCCGGTAATGTCGCGCAGACTTTTGCGGCCGGATAATTGGCCCATCAGCATGGCCAGGAACTGACTCCAGCGGTTGTATGCGCGGAATTTTTGCCCTTGATGATGGCGTGCGGCCAGTTGGTCAAATTCATGTCGGTTGATATGTGCAAGCAATTGACTCAGGACAGTGTTACTGTGGGCCATGGCTCGGATCTCCTT
>JAAYIE010000107.1 GCA_012744275.1 Desulfobulbaceae bacterium | reverse complement strand
TGTTCATGCGCAGAGTTGAGGCTGCGTCAATCCAAAAGCCCTGCCAGCCCATCGCCCTCAGTTGCGGATGCATCTCGCTGGTATAATCACCGCCCTGGCAGGTAAGCACGATATCGGCCTCTGCGAGCAATTGGGCATTTCTGCCATCCTGCAGTTCATACACCCTGCCATCAATTTCCGGCCCTGCCTGGCCAACCTGCGAAGTGGAAAAAAACCTGGGCTCAAAACCTTTGAAATCACCTTCCTGGCGCAGACGCTCCATCAGCACCGAACCGACCATGCCACGCCAGCCAACTATTGCCACCTTACGCATTGTGTCACCTCTAATATTTAATGTAAATCCGTATACATATTGACCAAGACGCAAACCAGAGATCTTTGCTCTTGATTATTAATTACAAATTGGTATAAAATAATATTTATAAATTTAATTACAAATACAATATCAAGCCTGCAAATTCACCTGCGCATAATTCCCTATGCAGCAGGCAACCCTATGCAGCAGGCAACCGCCACCTAGCCCAAGCAATGGAGGATACTATGTCAGACAACAATGAGTTCAATGTACAATCCGCACGCGAAATAGCTACCGTGATCCAGGCGCACTTTGCCTGGAGAACCCGTATCCAAAGCACCATTGATGGTACGAACACGGAAAATTTTTCTGTCAACACCGCCTCAGACTGTACCAAATGTACGCTGGGCGAATGGATCAACTCTGACGGGGCAAAAAAACTCAGCAACAATCCCATTTTCCAGACCCTGGATGAAGAGCATACTCTTTTCCATCAACACGCGGGCAAGGCCCTGCATTTGGCCCAGGAAGGGAAAAAAGATGAGGCCCAGCAGAGCATCAGTACAGGTGATTTGGCACAAGCCTCGAACAAGGTACTCAGCGCCTTGACCCAACTGCATCAAGAAGTAAAAAAGCTTTAAATAACCGGCACATCAATTCTGCGAGTCTGGAATTTTATTCCAGACCCAAAGCAAACATGACTCAAAGAGGTTTTGGGAAATGTGGCGCTGCTTAGCAGAAAGTATAATACATCCTGCGAACATTTCCCGAAACCGGCGCAGAAAGTACATCAATTTGTAATTGGCGTCCGGCCTTTACAACCTACACGGCAGACAGACCAAGATAATTTTTTAGCTCTGTGGCGACAAGTGGGGCCACGGAAAAAACCTGCAATAAATCGTCACTCTGCCTGCCCGGATAAGTATTGGTACCAAGAATGCGGCGGATCCCCTTGTTAATAAAAGCCTGCCTGGCATCACCAGACAGCACCAGATGGGTTGCCATCACCAGCACCTCTTTGGCCCCGGCCTCAAGGCAACGATCCACTGTTTGCAGCATGGAACCACCGGTGCGGATCATGTCGTCGCAGATAATGGCAGTGCGCCCCTGCAGCACCGTAGACAGCTGGCCGACAATGGTTTTATCCTGACCGTAGCGATCCTTGTTGGCCGCAGTGTGCGGGCAGTCCAACAGGCCGGCCAGCCGCCCTACCCGTTTTGAAAACCCATAGTCCGGCGAAACCAGAACCAGATCTTCACAGTGCAAAAGGCGAATCTGCTCGGCTGCCAGCTGTTCTGTCCACAAATGGCGGATACGCACTTCGCCGGTGTGGGCATGCATAACCGCCTCGGCATGGAGGTCGATAAAGGCCACATAATCGGGCCGGGCCCGAAAAATTTGCCGGGTGCGGGTGATCCCTTTTGGAATTTCACCAGATTCCGGTTTGGCCCGCTCCATGGTCGAATAACCCAGATAGGGGATGACCACATTAACGCTGAGCGCATTCCAGTAGCGGGCTCCGGCAATCAGGTCGAGCAGTTCCTGAAAGCTGCTGTCATCCGGAGTGGCCGCAATAATAATCAGATCATGCCCGCTTAAGCTGCAGGGAAAGGCGTGGTAAATTTCTCCATCGGCAAAGACCCTGATGTGCATGGCGGTCAGGTCCAGCTCAAGCAGGGCTGCCACCTGTGCCGCTATTTCACGGCTTGCACGGTTAGCAATAATAATTGGCTGCCTGGGCTCGCCGTGCAGCATCAGGACGCGCCCAGGGCTGTGGCCACGGCATCGCCCATAGCACTGGTGCTTACCGGGGTAACACCCGGCGTGGCAATATCAAAGGTCATAATTTTTTCTGCCAGTACCTGCTCAACCGCTGCTTCAACAGCACGAGCCGCTTCTTCTTCGCCCAGGCTGTAGCGCAGCATAAGGGCAGCAGACAGGATCTGCGCCAGTGGATTGGCGGTGTTTTGGCCGGCAATATCCGGGGCAGACCCGCCCGCAGGTTCAAACAGGCCAAATTTGCCGCCATTGAGGCTGGCCGAGGCCAGCATGCCCATGGAGCCGGTAATCATGGCAGCCTCATCGGAAATAATGTCGCCAAACATGTTGCCGCAAAGCAGCACATCAAACTGGTGGGGATCGCGCACCAGCTGCATGGTGGCATTGTCGATGTATATATGGTT
>JAAYIE010000007.1 GCA_012744275.1 Desulfobulbaceae bacterium | reverse complement strand
GAATCGTTTCTGCCACTGTATCAAACTGAGTGCTGGCATCCGCATGGCAAGACCTCTTGGTTGAAATATCAATATGATCTTGCGTACAAATATAGGCATCAAGCTGAAGGTTGTTAAGAACCACTATGATAAATGAATCGCGAACAGCACAGAAAAGTCAGTACGTGCCAAAAAAATGCGCTAATGAAAAGTTAAGCTGCGACAATCTTCACCCCGGCTGCCTCCAGGCCCTCGCGAATAGCGGTAGCCAGGGCCACGGTGTTGGGGTTGTCGCCATGCACGCAGAGCGAACGTACCTGCATGACGACCTTACTGCCGCCATGGGCCTCGACCATGCCATGCTGCACCATGGCTAGAGCCCGCTCCGCAGCTAAGGCTGCATCGTGGATCACTGCACCAGGATGGTGGCGACTGCGCAGCGAACCATCACCCTCATAGGCTCGGTCAGGAAAGGCTTCCGGTATCACCTGCACCCCTTCTTCTGCGGCAGCCGCGCGCAGGATTTCGGCCTTGGGCCCGGCCAATATCACCAGTGACAGTTCCGGATCAAGGGCATGGATGGTTCGGGCAATGGTGCGCACCATGGCTGGATCTGCGGCTGCCATATTGTAGAGCGCACCATGGAGTTTAACGTGGTGCAGCCTGCCGCCCTCGGCCCGGCAAAACGCCTGTAATGCGCCCACCTGGTAGGTGATGTAGTCTTGAATCTCTTCAAGTGAACAGTCCATGCGGCGGCGGCCAAAACCAGGCAGATCCGGAAAACCAGGATGCGCGCCAAGGGCCACTCCATGCTTCAGAGCAAGTTGTACGGTTTTGCGCATCACCTGCGGGTCTCCGGCATGAAAGCCACAGGCAATGTTGGCCGATGAGATGAGGCGGATCACCGCCTCGTCCATGCCCAGGGTATAGGCACCGAAACTCTCGCCCATGTCACAGTTGATATCAATGTCCACTTCCAGATAAAAATGCTGTTCAGATTGGTTTTAGCAATTGCTTCTTCAAGCATAAGAAGCTTCAATCAGATACCGCTTTGATCGGTATCTTTTAATCCGGCTGCACCCGTTTAATACGGACGCATCCCTGCACAGGTGCAACCGGATTTCATGCATGTCGTTTACAGTTCGATTTTTGTCCCCAACACCTGCAGAAACTTAGCCAGCCAATCGGGATGGGCGGGCCAGGCAGGAGCGCTTACCAGGTTGCCATCTACCTGGGCCTTATCTACGGCAATATCGGCATAGGTACCGCCGCTAGCCGTTACTTCTGGTCGTACTGCCGGATAGCAGGAGCAGGTTTTGCCTTTAAGCACCCCAGCTGCACTTAAAATCTGCGGGCCGTGGCAGATGGCGGCAATCGGCTTGTTCTTGTCGGTAAAGTGGCGCACCATGGCCAACACCCGCTCATCCAGGCGTAGGTATTCAGGCGCGCGGCCGCCAGGGATTACCAGAGCATCGTAGTCTTCGGCCTTGATCTCGGCAAAAGTTGCGTTCAAGACAAAGTTGTGCCCCGGCTTTTCACTGTAGGTCTGGTCACCTTCAAAGTCGTGGATGGCAGTGCGGACAAAATCCCCTGCCTTTTTGTCTGGGCACACGGCATGCACGCTGTGGCCCACCATTAAAAGTGCCTGAAAGGGTACCATGATTTCGTAATCTTCTCCAAAGTCACCCACGAGCATCAAAATATTTTCCTGAATCCGTGAGCATTCATCAACGAAAGTTGTTTGCCTCTGCAATTAACATATTGAAATATCATTATAAAAATTGCAACATACGCCTGTCCGTGCAACTCACCAGGCAGGTGCAAAGATGAAG
>JAAYIE010000106.1 GCA_012744275.1 Desulfobulbaceae bacterium | reverse complement strand
TTGAACTGGGATTTCGCCCTGAAGAATCTGGGCTGATCTGTTGGCCTGCCTCTTCTAGTTTAAACCACATTGATACCTGCGGGTATCATCAACACCACAGCCCGTTCAGGCCGGTTGTTTTCTGGCTCCTGAACGGGCTGTTTTGCCATCTCGGCATGTTCGTTCGATGCTCAGGGCGGTGTCAGGTGTTGACGGAAACAGGCCAGCAAGGCATCCCGCAGTTTGCCTGCATTACCACCTCTGATCTGGTAGCCGCTGCCCGCGCTCATACTGGCGCCAATGCTGAACCGGGCGGCGAAATGCCAGGTGCTGGCATCCCGGACAATAAAAGGCAGGGGCGCTATTTTGCTGCTCTGCCAGCTCTGCACCTGGTGCTCGCTAATAAGGTTTTGCACGGCTCTCACCAGGACTGCATCAGCCGGCACTTCGTCCAGCTCGATGCGGCGCTCTGCTTCGTCTGCAAAGAAACTGGCGCTGAGCAAAAAGACTGCCGGGTTGTCTCCGTCCTGGCGCAGGGAAAAATTCCAGCACAAACGCCAGCTCATGTGGTTTTGAGAGAGAGAGACCGCAGTCAAAGCTGGTGCTGCGGCCTGCGCCGGGGTACACGCCGGGGCACAAGCCAACCAGGCCAGCCAAACCAGCAGCCCTGCAAGCATGGCAAGTAGACTGCCCTGCCTTTCCTTTCTCTGAAACCGGTCATTACGCCTTTTAGTGGTCATCTGTTCCATGCACCTGGAAGGTTTTAGCCACGGTTTTGACCAGCTCCTCATAGTTTGCCTGGGATGCCTTGGGGTAGCTTATATCCACAATCACAGCCTTGTCTTTACTGAAAAAGCATTTCACATAGCCAATGTTTTCGCCGCGATAGCCCGACAGCACAAACCAGTCTGCCTGTTCAGACACCCGTTGCGCCCGCCTATACGTAATGCTATCAAAGCTTTGCGCAAGCTCCGCCTGGGCCTGCGCAAAGCTTTGGCTCATGACGCTGTAGCCCATGGTACCGTAGGCCCGCATCTGCAGTCCGCGGCCATCCTCTATGGTGGTGCCATCCCCATTATCTGCCTCAGTGACGGTATATGTACCCGCTGTCCAGGCCAGTGAGAAACCAAAGCGCGCATTATTGTAGTGCGGTGCGGCAGAGTTAAGGGTGATGCCTCCTCGGAGACTGGTCGTATAGCGCAGATACTGCTCCTTGTTCCAGCGAATAAAAGTACCGTCAAAAATAAGGCCGCCCTCCATGCCATCATGCTGGGCAGTCCAGCAGTGCTTGCCCTGTATGACGCTCTTCAGGCAGACAGCCAGATTGGGCATGCCTTCGGCAATGACGGTACGCAGCACATAGGCACTCGCTGGCTCGAGCGGCTGATGCAAAAAGGCCACATCGGGCCTGAATACGCCGTCGTCCCCATAACGAATTTGGCATAATTCCAGCGCGGCTGTCTCTATCCCGGCCAGGGGCAGGATGGCCAGGAGCTCCGTACCGATAGCCAGTTCAGGTGCAGTCAATGTATTAAACTTGACTCCAGGCAATTCTGCCTGCATGGTGCGCAGTGCTTCCTCATTATAGAAATAAGCCACCATGACCTGGGGCACAGTTCTCTTTGCCTCGGGTCTGTTCATTTTGGCAGGCGGGTTAGAGGCACCAGCCGCAAGGGCCAGGCCGGTCCACAGCAGGCCAAGCAGAAACATGCAGGCCAGGGTAGAAAGATATGTGTGCTGTTTCATGGCAAACTCCTATTATTCCAATCCTACATTTTTCTTTGCAAGTGCATTTCAGTCTCTGGCTTCGAAAGATACTCGCAGTACCTATAACTCTTTGTACGTCTACGTCGTATTTCCCCCGCCTTCTTGATATTTATCTTTGATCTGAACAGAAATACAATGACTGAAGAAATAAGCAATGCTTACGAAAATTGCGAAAAAGGAACGAACAACAAAATCTGCGCCATCATCTTCCAGCAGATTTTTTGCCAGCCTGGCCGCTATCCTGCTACTGAGCGCCAGCCTGCTTGCAGGCGGCGCCGCTGTGGCCCTGGCCGATAATCCGGCTAATCTGCAACTGGTTTGGGCGCGGACAGCGGGTGAGCAAACACCCATCTATGCCGAACAATCCACATCCTCGACCATCATCGCCCGTTACGGCAGCAAGTATGTGCTCACCATTGCCGGAATGGAGGAAAACGCAGGCCAGCGCTGGTACGAGGTGGTCTGGCCCTATACAGGCTGGTTGAAGACCGAGGATGCCTGGTTTGTCAGTGGCGAGTACGACCCGGCCAGTTTGCCGCTGGTGGAACGTCTGATTCTGCGGCTGCATGTGAACTTGGGCAATTACCCGGAGGCTTCAGAGGCCCTGTTCGGTAAGGCGCAAACGGTAAAATACAGCCTGGAAGATCCGGGCCTTGGCCAGGTGGTCTGCCAGACCCTGACCTGGAATGGCTTGATTATCCGCTACGAAAATTCCTACAAAGATCCGAAATCGGCCTGGATTGCCAAGGTTTCGGTCGGGCCGGGCAGCAGGGTTGCCTTTGGCCCTGTGACCGTAGGCGCGCCCGCCAGCTCTTTACAGGCGCTGGATCCCAGCTTTGATGCCCAGCACGGCGAGGAACTGATTCTGGAGGACCGTCTGCAACGGTTCCGCTTCACCGTGCAGGAGGGCAAAGTGCATTCCATGAGTTATGCCTCCGGCGCAGACTCTACTTTTCTGGATCTCCCGTAAAAACAGGCAGGCCAGTAACAGCAGCATATCAACAGCACCATCATATCCTTTCAGGGAACAGGGGGAACACCATGGGAACAACCTTACGGCAAAGATTGAGCACGGTCTGCATATCACTTTGCATATCGGCCTGCATTTGTTGGCTGGCATCGGCGAGTGCGGTGGCCGCAGGCAGTAAAACCAGCGGCATGGCCCTGATCAACGCCATTAACGCGGGAGAAATGGAGCAGGTCATGGCCCTGCTGGCTGCGGGCGCGCCGGTGAATGCAAGCGACAGCCAGGGGTTGAGCCCGCTGGATCATGCCCTGGCCTTTGCCCCGGCCTGGGCTGCGCCTGATTTTGCAGGCAAACTGTTGCAGCAGGGCGCAAAGCCCGGCCAGGGCAAGGTTGAACCAGCCCTGGCCCTGACCCGGCTCTTGGCCAGTTCAGCCCCGGCAAGCGACATTACAGCCTTTCTGGAGAAAGGTTTTAACCTGGATGAGCGTCTGCCCAACGGCTTCACCCCCTTTCTCTGGGCAGCGACCAGTGGCGCCTTGCCTGCATACATCGACGCCTTTATTGCCCAGGGCGCAAAAGTGAACCAAGCTCTGCCGCCCAATGAGCTGACCGGTACAGAGCCCGGTGACGAAGCCCTGGTCCTGGCGGCCAAATACAATCCCCGGCCTGCCGTAATCAGCGCCCTGCTGCGGCACGGGGCACAGGTAAATACGCTTTCAACCGCTCTCAATGAATCGCCCCTCCTGGCAGCCTGCTGCCAGAACCCAGAGCCCCTGGCCGTAGCCCGGGTATTGCTGGATGCGGGCGCAGATGTGAGCGTTTCGAATGGCGTTTCCTACACTGCCTTTATCTGTGCGGCCGGGCGTGAAGGAGCCTCGCCTCTTTTGGAACTCTTGGTGGAACGGGGCGCAGATGTGCGCGACATAGCCGATGGCGGCGGCACGGCCATGCACGAGGCGGCCATGCGCAACCCGGATGCCCGGGTGATTCGCACCCTGCTAGCCCTGGGTACGCCGATTAACGGTTTACCCGCCAAAGAAGAGG
>JAAYIE010000105.1 GCA_012744275.1 Desulfobulbaceae bacterium | reverse complement strand
GCTTCATCGCTCATGGTGATGTAGATGATGCCTTCTATCAAACCCAGGAGTGAAGGAATAAAAGTCCAGCACAGGCACAGGTAGATCAGGCCCCAGCCGATGCGGCCCAGATAGAATTTGTGAATACCAAAACTGCCCAGAAAAATTGCGAAAAGCGCTGCTGCCAGTTTGTTTTTGCCATTGGGAGCGGTGCCGGCAAAAACACCCGGTGGTGGCAGCTGGCGTACTCCGCACTTGGGGCAGATTTCTGCCTTGGCGTTTATCACTGCTCCGCATTCCTTGCAGAATTTTTCTTCACTGCTCCTGATCATCACCTCACCTTCTTCCATATCTGCATATCCTTGTTCAGTCAATCAGCTCAGGATGTCTTGCGAATTTCCGGCCTAATAATTCCGGCCTAATACTTTGTTATAGAATTTTTAATAATCGTACACCCTTGAAGCTGGTAACCGAATCGAGCAGCACTAACAAATTCAGATACTTAACCAGCAAAATTTTTCAGGGTGAGGAGCACGCCAGCTGCCACTGCCGAACCAATAACGCCGGCCACATTCGGGCCCATGGCATGCATGAGCAGCATATTGGTCGGGTCGGCTTCCATGCCCAGCTTGTGGCTGACTCGTGCTGCCATGGGCACAGCAGAAACTCCGGCCGACCCAATAAGCGGGTTGACCTTTGAACCGGGCAAGAGGTTCATCAGCTTGGCCATGAGCACTCCGGAAGCGGTGCCAATACTAAAGGCAATCACTCCCAGCACCAGAATACCCAGTGTTTCCGGAGACAGAAACTGCCCGGCCGTCATCTGCGCGCCCACGCCCAAACCCAGAAAAATGGTAACAATGTTGAGCAGTGCATTCTGGGCAGTATCGGAAAGCCGGTTCACTACCCCACTTTCCTTCATCAGGTTACCAAACATGAAAAAGCCGATCAGGGGTGCGGCCGAAGGGATCATCAGGGCGCAAAGCCCCAGCACCACCAGGGGAAACAGGATTTTTTCCAGTTTGCCCACCGGCCGCATTTGCTCCATGCGGATACGGCGCTCGGCCTTGGTGGTGAGCGCACGCATAATCGGCGGCTGGATAATGGGCACCAGCGCCATATAGGAATAAGCAGCCACAGCAATTGAACCCAACAGATGGGGGGCGAGCTGGCTGGAAAGGAAGATGGCGGTGGGACCGTCTGCTCCGCCAATAATACCAATGGAGGCGGCCTCCAGCAGATCAAAGTTAACGCCCGGCACAAAATCATTGAGCAGCAGCGCACCGATCAGGGTGGTAAAGATGCCGAACTGGGCCGCAGCTCCGAGAAAGGCAGTTTTCGGATTGGCCAGCATCGGCCCAAAATCGGTCAAGGCCCCGATGCCCATGAAGATGATAAGCGGGAACGCCCCGGTTTTGATGCCCACGGCGTAAATATAGTACAGGATGCCTCCTGGTTCGTTCATTCCGGCTAAGGGAATGTTGGTCAGCAGGCAGCCAAAGCCGATGGGTAAAAGCAGGAGGGGCTCAAAATCACGGGTAATGGCCAGATACAGCAGAATAAGCCCCACACCGATCATGAGCAGCCGACCGATGCCGTTGGTCCAGCCGCCATCTTCCGGAAAGAGAAAACCCGCCAGCCCGGTTGAGGTAATAAAACTTTGCGCCATTTCAGCCATGGGCGGCATGCTGGTCTGGGCACCGAAAGCAACTGCGGCCATGGCAAAACCAGCGCACAAAAGGCTCAGCACCAGCAGCACCAACACCCGCAGGTATGGAAATGTTTTCATGCTATCCCCCGCATTACCTCAAATCAGATACACCAGTGTCTGCCCGGC
>JAAYIE010000104.1 GCA_012744275.1 Desulfobulbaceae bacterium | reverse complement strand
TGGGGTACATTCACATGCTCCTCGTGCCCCCGGCTGTCAACGGATTTCCTTGAACTGCACCGGACATAAAAAAACCCGCATACCGTTTCTGGCTGCGGGTTTAAGTATGGTACCGGATGTCTCCGGAATGCTTTTTTGGTGGCGATGCAGGGAATTGAACCCCGGACACTGCGGATATGAGCCGCATGCTCTGACCATCTGAGCTACATCGCCATAGAAAAAAACGCCTGCCTCAGCGCTCACATGAGGCAGGAAAGAGATTGCAGCCTTTGTACCCAATATGGTGAAAAAAGCAAGTTTTTTGTTGCCATTCGGATCGTAAACACGGCCGGAATGGCTTAAGCAGGAACACTGCGCCGCCCTGTCAAGAATCCGGCTCAGTACGAAGCATCTCCTGCAGGGGCGGCAGTTGCCGCACCTCGGCAAAGCTGTTGGCATAGTAGACAGCTTCAAGCGCGGGATTGTTGAAGGCAACAAAGGCAATACCGGTGCCTTTACAATGCTGCTCGTCGAGCTTGGAATCACCGACATAGATGGCAGCCTCTGCGGGCAGGCGAAAGTATTCCAGAATCATGTAGAGTGCATCCGGAGCGGGCTTGGGCCTGGGCGCGCTGCTGGCGGTAACCACCAGGTCAAAATAGCTGCGCAGGTTAAAGGTATCGAGCACCTGATCCATGGTGTTGGTGCGGTTGGTGGAGATGGCGGTAAAACCGCGCTCTTTTACCTCGGCAAGGAACCCGAGCAGACCAGGTTCCATGATCATGTGGCGCAGGTAGGGAGCGTATTCAGTCTGTGCACAAAGGCGGCCAATTTCCTCTTGTTTGATCTCTGGATAGTTGCGAAAAATATGCTGCACCGAGGTGGCCACGTTGTGCATGTGTACATAATCCAGCTCGTCCTGGCTCATGGGCGGGCGGGAAAAGGCTTTCAGCAAATCGTTGTAGTAGTGCCGGTTCGCCTCTTTGGAGCTGAACATGACACCATCGCAGTCAAGGATCACCAGTTTAAGAGCAGTCATCAGTTGTTGGTCTCGCTGAAAAGCCCGCTGGTCTCGCGGGTAAGCTGTGTGAAAAAAACCTGCATAAAAACGTGGCGTTCCTGGGCAAGCTTGCGACCGAGTTCGGTCTGCATCTGGTCTTTTACCTTGCACAGCTTTACCTGAAATTCCCGGTAGGCGCTGTCTTCAAGGGTATAGGACTTGGTGCGGCTGTGGTCAGCCTCAGGGTTATGCAGGCGCGCGCCGATTTGGCCGGCAAAGAGAAAGGCCCGGCCAATACCAACCGCGCCAATGGAATCGAGTTTGTCGGCATCAAAAAGAATGCGCGCCTCCAGGCTTTGTGGCGTAACAGCACCCCGGTAACGGTGGGCGACGATAGCGTGGCAAATGGCTTTGATTTCGTCTTGCCCATAACCCAGCTGCTCCAGAATAGGCACAGCCAGCTCTGCCCCGCGCCGGGCATGGCAAATGGCGCCGCGGCTGGCGCTTTCTTCGCTGCGGCCAATGTCGTGCAGGATAGCGGCAGGTGCAAGGATATGCAGATCTGCGCCCAGCTCCTTGCCCAGATAAAGCGTATTGTGCAAAACCCGCTCGCTGTGATCAAGCCCATGCGGCCCGCCTTCTGCCTCGGCATAGGGCTGGGCAGCCTCGCGCAACTGAGCCAGCAATTCCGGCGTTATTTCCCGTACGGACGAGTCGCCTGTTTGTTCAATCACTAAAAAAATCCCGGTAGAGCCAATCAATGGCCAAAAGCAGCAGTTCTTCGTCATTATCGACCAAGGCTGCTTGCTGCTGCTTGTTCAGGGGAAAGGGCAGGATAATAGTGCCGCTGTTAATAAGCTGACGAAAGCGATCCAGATCGTACAGGGCCAGCATGTAGCGGTTCAGCTGCTGGTCGCTCGGCTGGAAGCTTTTGTCCTGCACGCGGGGGTGCTGATAGAGGCGCAACAGGGCGTCGTTAAAGCGGTTGTACTCGGCCAGGTCCTGGCTGTTGAGAAAGCTGGCTGCTGTGCGGGTGCAGTCTTCGTTAAAGCCCTGGCAATGGGCCTCACGCACCAGCACCAGTTGCTCCTTGGCACTGCCATCCGTCTGCAGGGAAGTGCCTCGGCCCAGGGGATAGGCTCGACAACTGCCGGGTCGGTCTGCATAGACTTTGCAGCCATCAGGGCTTACAAACACACAACTGGCACGGCCGTCATCCACCATGGTGAGGTGGCAAAAGGGAAAGGCCTGTCCTTGTTCTCTACTCACCAGCACATACTGTTTCAAAAATTCACCCGAACGCATATCCAGGGCCTTTTTGAGGCGGAGCACGTCGTAGGGAGAAAGGGCCAAGTCCAGTTCACGGCAGCACTCGTTGAAACAGGCTACCTGCGGGTGGCAGGCGAAACATAGCGGTGTATCCGCAGCGATGGGGCTGATTTCCGGTTGTAATACTTCCATGGC
>JAAYIE010000103.1 GCA_012744275.1 Desulfobulbaceae bacterium | reverse complement strand
GCCATTTGGCTCCCTGAGAGCGAAGGCAAGCCAGATTGCCCCATGATCGTCTGCATCATCAGTTGCCCTGGATGAGGCTGCCTCCTGGGTTTGAACATCTGAAAAAAATCATTCTTCAACAGGCTGTTAGCGCACGTAATCAACTCACAGGTAAAGTAATAGATGTCAAAGAAGGCATGGTCATGGCTGAAGTGACCGTTGAGGTCGCCCCTGGCATCGAAATTGTTTCATCCATCACTACTAGTTCCGTCAAGCGGCTTGGCCTTGCTCCCGGCAAGGAAGCCAAGGTAGTTATTAAGGCGACAAGCGTTATGCTTGATGCCTGAAATTTGTCTAAATTTTCATAAAGGCTTGCAGTAGTAGCATTCTATCCGCGCGCCTGTATTTTTCACTTTTGTACAACAGGCATCTTTCATTGTTTCGTTATGGGATAATGAAGGATGCTTGTACACCTTCAAGATCAATAAAACAGGCTGTTGTCTGTTTTCTGCTCCCTCTGCTTTTTTCTCCTTCCTGTTCTGCCGGTTAATGTCCTCATTAGCCTGAACCCTGTGGGATCGCTGCCCGTGGTTGTGTAGCGGCGTGCGCAGTTATCTATTTTGTTTACTCCTTTTTTAGTTGTTTCGCTATTCCAAAAAAGAATAATGGTGTGGCCGAGCTTTCTGGTGAAGATGGGCATAGCAGAGTACCAGGTAAAAGCTGTATCCAGATTTCCCTATCTGTTTGGCCAAGGATCGTGTCTCTGTGGCATAGATCAGCCTGGTTAGCAGGTCGAAGATCTGCGGACGACGGCCAGAGCGCAGCCTCGCCAAACTCTTCTTTGCCTGCCCCTGCTTTCTGGTATACTGACTGAGATCCATTGAGTTTAATCAGACTTCAGCCAGGGAGAGCACTATGCACGGTATGCGCATCGGTATTGATATTGGCGGCACCCACAGTGATGGCGTGCTGATTGGGGGCCAGCGCCTGCTGGCCGCAGCCAAGGCCCGCACCCACCACGACGACCTGCTCGCCTCCATCAATCTCCTGCTCAAGCACTTGCTCGCAGGTCAGGATGCAAGCCTGGTGCAGTGCATCAACCTCAGCACTACCCTAACCACCAATGCCATCATTACCGGCAGGGTAGCCAAGGTGGCGGTGCTGGTCAGCGCAGGCCCTGGTATTAGCGCGCACAACTACCAAATCGGCGATCAGTTCCACCATGTGGCTGGCAGCCTCAATCATGTGGGCTTTGAAACCGCTGCTGTCGAACCGGATGAACTCGCCGTGGTGCGGGATGAGTGCCAGGCTGCAGGCATCAGCCATTTTGCGGTTGTCGGCAAGTTTTCCCCGCGTAATCCCGAGCATGAACTGCAAATAGCAGACAGCCTTAAGGATGCGGCAGGCGCAGGCGGTGTGGTGTGCTGCGGTCACCAACTTTCCGGCCAGCTCAACTTTGGCCGCCGCATCAATTCCACCTACTTCAACGCTGCGGTGTGGGAGATTGCCCGAAACTTTGCTGGAGCCCTCAAGGAAAGCCTGCACACTTTTGGCCTGGGCCATGCCGAGGTGAATATCCTCAAGGCGGATGGAGGCACCCTGCCTTTGGCCCGCTCCCTGGATGCACCGGTGCAGTCCATCTTGTCTGGCCCGGCTGCTTCCGTCATGGGTATCCTTGCCACCATGCCGGTCAAAGAGGATGTAGTGCTTTTGGATATCGGTGGCACCACCACGGATATCGCCCTTTTTGCAGGCGGCCAGCCGCTTCTGGAGCGGGAAGGTATTGCCATTGCCGGGCGGCCCACCCTGGTACGGGCTCTACGGGTCAGCTCTATTGGCATTGGTGGTGATTCCTGCTTGCATGTTGATGCTAATGGCGCGGTACGCTGCGGGCCGGAGCGCCTTGGTCCCTGCATGGCTGCCGGTGGCGATGCTCCGGCCTTGATGGATGCCTTTAACGCGCTCGGCCAGGCCAGCTTTGGTGATGTGGCTGCTTCCAAGGCTGGCATTACCGCCCTGGCTCAAGAAAAAAACATGGAGCCGGAAGCGCTTGCCCAGACTGCTTTGCAGGCTGCAGCCAGTGCCATTGATACCGCAGTGCAGGACCTGATCGAACAGGTCAACAGTAAGCCAGTTTATACCATCCACGAAATACTGGAAGAACGGCGCATCACGCCACGACAACTGGTGCTTATCGGCGGCCCGGCCGCGGTCTTCCAGCCGCTGTTGCAGGAAAAAACTGGCATGGAAACGCTCTGTCCGGATCTGGCCAGCGTCACCAATGCCATTGGCGCGGCCCTGTGTCGTAGTACCGGCGCTTTGGTGCTCCATGCTGATACGGCCCGGGGCAAGCTTTATGCACCCACCCTGAATGTGGACAAACGTATTGCCCGCAACTTTACCCTGGAAGATGCGGTCAGTGAGGCGAAAAACCTGCTGTACAGCGACATGACAGCGGCCGGGGTGCAACTGGAAGAGGCGGATCTGCAGGTAACCCAGGCAGATTCCTTTAACATGATAGAAGGCGGCTACAACACCGGCAAAAATATCCGGGTGCAGGTGCAGGTCAAGCCTGCGGTGCTGGGCCAGGCCGAGGCGCAGCCGTCGCTTGCTGTGGCCTTTGCCGAGTAATTCCGATTCCATATCAATGCTCTCTTAAGTGTCTGGCATCGGAAATATTCCCAGGACGTACCTAAATGTACGCCTGCGCCGTATTATCCTTGCCTCCATGAGATAATCTTTGATCTGAAATCGGAATAGCACACTCCAATTTAATTTCTGGCAAGATCCATATAAAGAGAGGCTTCCATGCTGACTGCACCAAGTTCCCTTGGCATTATTTTTTTTCCGGCCTATGACTGGGCCATCTCACCCACCCATCCGGAGCGCGAAGAGCGCCTGCTCTACACCCAGGATCAGTTTCGCGAAGAAGGCCTGTTTGATATTGAAGGCATCAGCGAGCACCGCCCCCTGCGTGCTGAAGATGTGGATATCCTGCGTACGCATTTCTGTTTTCCATCAGTCGAGGCTGTATGCACCGAATCGCACCGCATTTCCGCAGGCGGGGCCATCCGTGCGGCCCAACTGGTACTGGGTCAGGAAACCAAACGCGCCTTTGCCCTGGTGCGGCCGCCAGGCCACCATGCCATGAAGGTGGTGCATGGCAATCGTGGTTTTTGCAACATCAATATCGAGGCGGTGATGGTGGAATGGATACGCACACACTACGGCATCCGCCGCATTGCTGTGGTCGATACCGACTGTCACCACGGCGACGGCAGCCAGGATGTATTTTGGCACGACCCTGATGTGCTTTTCATTTCCCTGCATCAGGATGGCCGCACCCTGTACCCTGGCTCTGGATTCCTCCACGAAAACGGCGGCCCCAAGGCGGCTGGCCGTACCATCAATATTCCGTTGCCCCCGCAAACCGGGGATCAGGGCTATCTGCAGGTGATTGAAGAGGCGGTCTTGCCCATCCTTGAGGCCTTCAAGCCCGAGCTTATCGTCAACTCGGCCGGGCAAGATAACCATTACTCGGATCCCATCACCAACATGCACTTTTCCGCCCAGGGCTATGCCCGCTTAAACGAACTGCTTAAGCCGGATATCGCGGTGCTGGAGGGCGGATATTCCATTAAGAGTGCGCTGCCCTATGTTAATCTTGGTATTTGCCTGGCCATGGCAGGCTGCGACTACAGCGCCGTGCGTGAGCCGGATTTTGTGCCCGGCCAGCTCAGGGAAACCGCTGATACCCTGGCCTATATTGATGAGCTTTGCGGCCAGGTGCGTGATGCGTACTTTCATCCGGTGATGCCGCTGGCCAAGAAGGAGGGTATGTTCTATGTGCGCGAACGCCGGATTTTTTATGATACCGATAATATCCTGGAAAAGCAGCGGGAAGAACTGAAGGATTGCGATAAATGCCAGGGCTATAGGCTTATCAAAACTGAAAGCAGCCGCATTTTACCCTGCCTCGGGGTGGAGATGTTTCACGATTGCTGCCCGGAATGCGAAACCGAGGCTTACGCTGCCTTTACCAACAAGCAGGACAACTATCTGGTCGCCCAGATGATGGACCACAAAAATAAGGAGTATCGGTATCGGAGCAAAGGCTGACCAAGACAGGTTGGACTAACTGCACGGAGCACAATTTTCGGCGCTATTCAAGACAAATAGAAGGTATTGTCCTGATTCCCCATTATAACGGCACTTAAAGGGAGGGAAGGTCATCTGATTCTTTTTTACTGCACATAAATATTCTCACTTTTTGGGGGCCGTTATGGCCACCGCAACACCCCATGGGTGTTGCGCCCCAAATGGGCAAAACCCATGTTTCACATGGAATATGCAATCCAAAAAGAATCAGAGGAACAATTATGTGCGAAACTTGTGTTGAAGCTGCGAGTCTATCTTACTCTAACAGCCCGTTGAAAAAGTTTGCAAGTATGCCATAATGGCATTTTCCCTAAGGAGGACGCCATGAGTCTTGGCCGGAGCAAGGAGCAGCAGCGCAGTATGTGGC
>JAAYIE010000102.1 GCA_012744275.1 Desulfobulbaceae bacterium | reverse complement strand
TCCGGAGACATCCGGTACCATACTTAAACCCGCAGCCAGAAACGGTATGCGGGTTTTTTTATGTCCGGTGCAGTTCAAGGAAATCCGTTGACAGCCGGGGGCACGAGGAGCATGTGAATGTACCCCATGCCCTAGAGGAGATGCCCCCTACAGACACGCACAGGTCAGGCAGCTCAAACCCAAAAAAACAGAAAAAGCTGGTAACTGTCAGATCAAGTCTTAACTAGTACACCACGCTGTGGATTGAGGTGTTCCGGATTCTTCAACAAAATCCAGCGGCTGCCTTTGAACACATTTTGGGTTATCTTGTCCTGCAATTCGAGGAAAAGCTTAGGCCGCATCTTTTCACTTTGAGCGCCAGTTCCTATGTGGTTAAGTGGGTATTGTGTGAACAGGGTGTCTTGTCTCTGCGCATCCGTAACCCGTGTTTTCATATTCTTCGTTCCGAGACTTCCAACCATGCACCGATCTTCCAACCTGCTTCTCCTGGTTGCTGTTTGTATTTTGTGTATCGTCAGTAATGCTTCTGCGCTTGCAGTAGGCAAAACCAGTGAACTCACTCCGCAAACCCCGGAGCCCAAGCGCTTTGTAGTACGCGGCAACATCCTCAAGGATTTGCAGCAACCGAACTCTCCGGTATTTTTTCGTGGCATGGGGTATTCGCCTTTCCTTATTGGGGAAACTCCACTTACTGGCGCTGATCCAAAGGATGACGGTCGTTTCGGGCAGCACCTGCCCATGATGCGGGAAATGGGTATCAACTATCTGCATGTCTTCCCACGCCGCATGCCTGCAGGTTTTTTTGATGTCCTAGACAAAGAGGATCTGGTCTACGGGCAGGATATCTGGCTTTTTCCATACGAACCCGACTTCCTTGACCCCGGCTATCAGGCCCGGCAGCTGGCGGTGATCAAGGAGGTTATCGACCATACCTATAAGGTTGGCCGACCAGACAGGCTGGTGCTGTTCTCCATTGGCGATGAACTGCAGGCGGCTTCGGTTACCAGCACCAATGCGAAACATCCGGATGTAACCGAATATGTGGGCAAGCATGTGGTGGTGCGCAATCGCACGGCTACGGAGGTGGCCATGGCTAAACTAATGGACGAAGCCATGGACTACGAACTGAGTCGCTATGGCGAGCGCCATCTCTACTGCCACACCAGCTGGACCCATATTGGTCCTATCAGCGACCGGCCTGATTTGGAAGTGAAACCCGAAGATGCCCTGGTGCCGGATATGGGCGATCTTATCTGCATGAACATCTACACCTATGCCAATGCGGTGCGTACCTCTGGCCCCGGCCGCAGTACTGGTACCAGCTACCAGGGTTATCTGGAGCAACTGGCGTGGGAGTCCTATAAACCGATTGTGATTACCCAGGTGGGGATGTCCACTTCTCCAGTCGAACCCAAGGCATGGGTACCCGGCTTTGGCGGCCACAGCACTGAAGAGGTTACCACGACCTTCGAGAATGTTTGGCAGGATCTGCACAGTGCCCAGGGCCGAGACCGATTTTATGGTTTGGTATTTTTTGAGTGGCAGGATGAGTGGTGGAAGAGCGGAGAAACGCCGGATGATTCCTTGGACCACGCAGCAAAAGACCCGGAGGAATGGTTTGGTATCTATGAGCTGGGGCCGGATAATCGGTTAATTCCAAAGGGTCGCATACCGGAAACTGTCAAACGGCTTTTTACCCAGCCACGATAAACAAGGATGCAAAGGAGGATGCCTTGACCGTTGCGGACAGTTCAGCCCAAAATGATGTTAAACAATTTTGTCTTGATTTGCCCGCCTGGGCCTGGCAGGAGATGGCGGCTTTGCCGAGCCATCTGCCAACGCTAGAGGCACGTATGGCCGCAGTTATACGTTTCGCCCATCTCAATACCCGGCATGCCAGTGGCGGCCCCTTTGCTGCCGGTGTATTTGAGCGAGATTCCGGTAAGGTGGTTATGCTGGCTGTCAACCGGGTAGTGCCACTGGGCTGTTCTTGCGCCCATGCTGAGGTTATGGCCATCAGTTTGGCACAGCAACGGCTGGGCTGCTTTGACTTGGGGGCAGCCGATTTTCCTGCGCATGAGCTGGTGGTGAACTGGATGCCCTGCGCTATGTGCTTCGGCGCCTTGCTGTGGTCGGGTATTCGTTCGTTAGTGGTGGCGGGCTATGGGCCGGAGATGGAAGCAATTACCGGTTTTGACGAAGGGCCGCTGCCTCCCAACTGGCAGGAAGAGTTGATCCGTCGCGGCATCAGCTTCACTGGCAATGTCCTGCACGGGCAGGCTCTGGCCGCTTTTCGAGAATTTGCCGCCAGTGGGGCGCCGGTCTACAACGCCCGTCAGGGTTCTGTCTCATAATGCCAATTTCATATTAAGGCCGGCACAGAGAACGGCTTTAATATGAAATTGGAGCACGCTGCGTAACGCTGCCAAATCGGCGCGTCGTCTCTCCCTCTTGGTCAGGATTCTTTTGGAATTTTGAAATAATCCGGCTCATTACCTGCTTTCCACTTTATGTTGCAGCCCATGCTTGCCTTCTGCACAGGGTTGACAGGCTTCCCGGACAAGAGTGCATCCAGCGCCTGACGCAGATCTGCGCCGTTCACTGGAATAGTTGTGTTGGGGCGCGCATCGTCTAGCTGGCCGTGGTACACGAGCTGGAACTGGGCATCGAAGAGGTAGATATCCGGGGTGCAGGCCGCCTGATAGGCCTTAGCCACTTCCTGGGTTTCATCGTACAGGTAGGGAAAAGGATAGGCGAGACGCTTGGCCTCCTTTTTCATCTGTTCCGGGCCGTCGTCCGGATGCGTACTGACGTCGTTGGCGCTGATGGCGACCACGGCAATCCCTTTGAGCATGTATTCTTTACCAAGGGCGCTCAACTCGGTCTGGATCAGCTTGACATAGGGACAATGGTTGCAGATGAAGAGTATCAATAGCCCCTTGGCTCCAGCAAAATCCGCCAGGCTAATCTGTTTACCTGTAGTGGTGTCAGGCAGGGAAAAATCTGGTGCCTTAGTGCCCAGTACGAGCTGGGTTGATGTGGTTAAAGCCATGCGATACCTCCTGTTTGAAAGGGATAAATGCCGGTGAACAAGTGGATCTGTTAGTAGTCAGCCGACGCAGGACGCAAAACGGGTTGCAACTCCTGTGTCAACGATCTTGCTATGCAAATGCTTGCGAGAGCCACTGAGTATTGTACTGTAATTCAGGTCGATTATCATTCCACCCTTGGCACATGAGCACCTATGCATAAAGGTCTGTTTGTTGGTCAGTGCAGCGTTGAAATTGTCTATTATCTGCCCAGCGCCCTGCAGCCTGGTCAGCGCGTGAAGGCGGAGCGGCAGCTTGCCTTTGCAGGCGGAGCAGCAACCAATGCCTCCATCGCTTTCACTGCCTATGAAAATGTGTCAACCCTGGTCACCGGCCTCGGAGAGCATCCCCTAAGCGAAGCTGCGCGTTCCGATATCATGGAGCACGCCGTCGAACTCATTGACCTGGATTCTTTGCCCCATCGTCCGCCCTCGGTTGGCTCGGTGCTAGTCGACCTGAGTACCAATGACTACGGCGTTGCTTATTCCACCACCTATGCCCGTAAGCTGCGCTCAACGGATTTGGGGGAAGTGTTGTTCCACGAGGTGGAGGTTGTCATGGTGGACGGTTCCTATCTGCCCCAGGCCGTGGAGGCCGCCACCACTGCGCGCAAGCGTCGCATTCCGGTGGTGCTCGATTGCGGTGGCTGGAAAGATGGGCTGGAAGAGTTGCTGCCGCAGGTAGACTATGTCATTGCCTCCAAGGAATTCCTTATGCCGGGTTGCAGCAGCAGTGAGGATTTGTTTGCAGCCATGCGCGAGTACGGCGTTTACCATGTTGCTGTTACCCGTTCTGCAGCGCCGATCCTGGCCCATGAGAACGGTACCACCCGGGAAATACCGGTTCCCCAGATCAAAGTGCTCGACAGTCTCGGTGCGGGAGACATTTTCCACGGCGTGTTTTGCCACCATATTCTTGAGCAGGATTTTTTCGCCTCGCTGCAGCTGGCAGGCGAAGTCGCCACCATGTCCTGCACCTCGCTTGGGCCACGCACCTGGATTGAGCAGATCAAACTGATCTGACAACGTATTCCAAATTCACCTTAAGACGCTTGCTCGGAAAATCCATCCGGGGGCATGTATCTGTGGCTGCTGCGTCTTTCTGGGCCAGTAAACTGACGTCGAAGCTGTCATCGCCGCCGGTATGGGATGCGGCAGTAGTCAATGCCGCGCTGGACTTGGACCCCATTCTTGTCCAGAAACATCTTAATGGAGTTCATAGAGATGTTGGCGTTGACCGAAGGCCCCAGGTAAAGATGATCCAGCATTGGCGGCTTGCCGTCCAGGCTGAGATTGAACTCGATATAGGGTACCAGCATGTCATGTCCTTCGCGAAACAGTACTGGCAGGCTGTTGCCACGGCCGCTTACCACCGGCGAGACGATGCGCCACTCCTTTTCTTCGCTGAAGGAGGGATGTTTCAGCATGGCGGCAATACGCAAGACATCAGTTTCCATACTGGCGAAGATGTCCTGATAGAGGGCCAGACGTTCCTCACCCTTGACTTCCTTGCGCTGGCTGCTCAACCTTGCTTCCTCTTCCAGCGCATCCAGAACCTGGTGGATAATGCGCCACTGCCGTTTGGGCTCATAAATACATTTACCCATCAAAAAATGCTGACGCCTGGCGCAGTCCAGGATGAGCTCCGGGCAAAAGCCGAGGCTTACTCCCTTGCCGGGTAAACTGTACCCGCGCCACTGGCTGAGCAGGTTGCCGTGCGAGCGGAAGGAGGCGGCAAAGAGCAGATGGCCGCTGCTGATGCGGTGTTTGATCCAGTCGACAAATTGGGTGAGCAGATGGCTGTTTGCCTGGCCCGACTCCATGCGCTCGCGTGCAACCTCGGCAAAGAGGTCTGCGGTATGGCGCAGTTCGGCGGAATCGTTCATGTAGCGGATATCGCTGGCCCAGAGGCAGCGAGTACCAATAATGCCCAGCAGACCGCTAAAGGTGGTGTAGTGGTACAGGGCAGCCCCGGGGGTGTCGGCATACAGTTCCCGACTCAGCCGTTCAATTTTTTTCACGTTGCATATCCTCCGACCGTACGGGCATGGATGCCGGATATACAGTTGTGCTGCTGACGGACGGTCCTGTTATATCGGTGATTTGCGTTGAGTTTCACTAATAGCATAGGTATACTGTATTTTTAGCTGCTGCGTTGCTGTGGGTTGTGCACGCGGTTTTTCTTTTTTAAGATAGGCGCTTCCATGTACAGAAACTTCAAAATCGTTCCAAAAATTATCTTTGGCCGGGGGGCCTTTAATCAGCTCGGCGACATTCTCAAGGCCAAACGGCCCTCTGGCAATTCATGCATGGTCTTTGTGCTGGACAGAGTCTTTACCGGCAAGACGCTGGAAGGCAGGATTCCTTTGGAAAAAGGTGATCTGCTCCTGTATGCCAACGTAGACGACGAACCCACAACCACTTATGTGGATGAACTGGTGGCCCAGGTGCGGGCCTTCAGCCCGCGGGTGCCCGATGGCATCATCGGTATTGGCGGTGGTTCCACCATGGATTTGGCCAAGGCTATCTCGCTTATGCTGACCAATCCTGGCTCCGCAGCTGACTACCAGGGTTGGGATCTCATCAAAAATCCGGCGGTCTACCATGCGGCTGTGCCCACGCTGGCCGGAACTGGCGCGGAAATTTCCCGTACCACGGTACTCACCGGACCAGATAAAAAACTGGGTATCAACTCGGATTATACCCTGTTCGACCAGATCCTGCTTGACCCTGAACTGCTGGCAGGCGTACCCAAGGACCAGTGGTTCTACACCGGCATGGACTGCTACATCCACGATGTGGAGTCCTTAAACGGCACCTTTTTAAACGAGTTCAGCCGCGCCTACGGTGAGAAATCGCTGGATCTGTGCCGCCAGGTCTACCTGGAAGACCATCCTGACAAGGACGACAAGCTGATGATGGCCTCCTACTTTGGCGGTATGAGCATTGCCTATTCCCAGGTTGGGGCCTGTCATGCCTTGTCCTACGGCCTCGCCTTTGTACTGGGCATCCATCACGGTATTGGCTGCTGCATTACCTTTGATTACCTGGACGAAATCTACCCGGAGGGCGTGCGCGAATTCCGCGAGATGATGGCCAAACACAGCATCAATCTGCCCCAGAATATCACCAGGGGTTTGGATGATGCGGCCATGGAAACCATGACGACCGTGGCCCTGAACCTGGCCCCGCTCTGGGAAAACTGTCTCGGCAAAGACTGGAAAAACATCATGACCCGTGAGCGGGTGCGGGAGCTGTACAGCCGCATGTAGTTCCTTATTCTAACGCCATAATTAAAGGGTTCCTTGTGCCCGCTTTGGCAAATGCTCCTTGAGAGCATCTTGAATCTGGCACTGAAATTATCCCATGCCTTTAAGGGCAGAAGTAAGGTCATGTTTCTGCCCTGAAAACGGCAAAGATAATTGCTTCGGGATCCTTGGCAGGGCATTTTTGGGCAGCAGGTTGGATACACTCAGGCCCAACAGCCTGATGCGGCGACGCCCCGCCTCGGTGGCAGCTACCAGCCTGGGCAACTGCGCCAGCAGCTCATCCGTACCGCTGAATCCTGCCATATCGGTACAGGAACGGGTAATGGTGGTGAAATCCTGATAGCGCATCTTTAGGGTCAGGGTTTTACCGCAGATGGCCCGTGCGGTTAAATCTTGCCCCAACTCTGTGGCCAGTTCCAGCAAAACCGCCTCGACCGCCTCCATCTCAAGAATATCTCTGTGAAGCGTAGTCTCTGTGCCTAAAGATTTGCGTTCGCGGTGCGCCAGCACCGGCCGAAGATCGATCCCCCTGGCAATACCATGGAAAAAGCGACCATGTTTACCGAAAAGCTGGATTAATTCTTCCACGGAAAAGCGCAAAAGATCGGCCCCGGTGTGGATGCCTGCCGCCTGCATTTTGCGTTCAGTGGCGCTGCCCACGCCGAAGAACTTGCGTACCGGCAGGGATGCCACAAACCCTGCTGCTTCCTCGGGCGGAATGACTGTGAGCCCATCGGGTTTTTTCGTGCCAGAGGCAATTTTGGCCAGGAATTTATTGCAGGATACCCCGGCAGAGGCAGTCAGGCCGGTTTCCCTGAAGATGCGGGCACGCACATACTCGGCTATTCGGGTGGCCGAGCGTTCGCCCAAGTGGTTGCGGCTTACATCCAAATAGGCCTCATCCAGAGAGAGGGGCTCCACCAGTTCGGTGCAGGAGCGGAAAATCAGCATGATCTGGTTGGAAACTTCGCGGTAACGATCCAGCCGCGGTCGCACAAAAACCGCCTGCGGGCACAGGCGTTTGGCCCGGGCGCAGGGCATGGCCGAATGGACGCCAAAGGTGCGGGCCGCGTAGGAACAGGCTGCTACTACACCCCGGCCATCCGGATCGCCGCCAACAATAAGTGGCAGACCCCGTAAACGCGGATTGTCCAACTCCTCCACCGAAGCAAAGAAGGCGTCCATATCCACATGGATAATTTTGCGGCAATCCGTCATGGTTGAGCAAGTTTCAGGGGTGCCTGACTGCGCCTTGCGTGGGCTCGGTATCAGCACTATCCTGTATTGGAACCGGCACGTATTTCGTGCGGGTTCGTTTTTCGTTAAATATGCAGCATCCCGCTGCATAGAGCAGAGAAGTGCATAAATTGTACAGTACTTCCAATTGCAGATCAAAGAGGATCTCTAGGAAGCCCTGCGCGCGTTTGCCGAAACCGGCTCCGGCAGCGCTTTTTAATATGGAATTGAAATAAGGAGATGGAACATGTCCAGCACCTTTGGCACCCTGTTTCGGGCGACAACTTTTGGCGAATCGCATTGTAAAGGCGTGGGTGTGGTGGTAGACGGCTGCCCCGCCAATCTGGAGTTGAGCGAAGCCGATATCCAGCCGCAACTCTCCCGTAGGCGGCCCGGGCAGAGCGATATCAGCACGCCTAGGAACGAAGCAGATCAGGTGACGATTTTCTCTGGCACCGAATTCGGCAAAACTCTGGGTACGCCCATCATGCTGCTGGTACACAACCGCGACCAGAGGCCGCAAGATTACGGTGAGATGAGCCGCGTGCCAAGGCCTTCCCACGCCGATTACACGTATCAGATGAAATACGACAACCGTGCCTCCAGCGGCGGTGGTCGCTCCAGCGCGCGTGAAACCATTGGCCGGGTGGCGGCTGGAGCCATCGCAGACAAATGGCTTAAGCACACCTTTGGCGTGGAAATTGTAGCCTGGGTGAGCCAGGTCGGCACTATTGCCGCACCAGAGATCGACCGCAGCCGTATCAGCCGCAGCGATGTCGATGCGCACATCATCCGCTGCCCGCACGCAGAAACGGCGGAACGTATGCAGCACCTGGTGGAGGAAGTGCTGGCTGCCAAGGATTCCACCGGCGGCGTTGTCAGCTGTGTGTGTCGTAATGTGCCGGTGGGTTTGGGTGAGCCGGTATTCGACAAACTGGAAGCAAAACTGGCCCAGGCCATGCTGTCTTTGCCTGCCACCAAGGGGTTTGACATCGGCTCTGGTTTTGCCGGCACCAGCCTGCGCGGCAGCCAGCATAATGATCCTTTTGTGCGTAAAGGACAAAGGTTGGGTACCAGCAGCAATAACAGTGGCGGTGTACAGGGCGGTATCAGTAACAGTGAAGACATTTATTTCCGGGTGGCCTTCAAGCCGGTGGCCACCATCGGTCTGCCCCAGGAAACCGTAGATTTCGACGGCAACAGTACCACCTTGGAAGCCAAGGGACGTCATGATCCCTGTGTAGTGCCACGGGCTGTGGCCATTGTGGAATCTATGGCTGCTCTGGTACTTATGGACTTGGCCCTGCGGCAAAGGGCGCGCCAGGCATATTGATAAGCGCGTAAGCTGTTCTTGAACCATTTCCTCGCCCCAGAGCAAAGAGGACGGAAACAAGTGCAAATGCGACACAGGCATGTATCCTTCGGTACTCCGGGGAAGCATTTGCACAGCCAGACACTTAAAGGTGTTTTGATAATGGAAATACGAGGAGGACACCATGACAATGCAAGCTGAACAGATGGTTTTGGCGTCGTTAAGTGCAGATTCACTCGCGCTCGGAGCACACTGGATCTACGAGACAAAGGAGATCGATGACAAAATCGGTCGGGTGGAAGGCCTGCTCGCACCACTTCCCGGCTCGTACCACCCAAACAAGGGTAAGGGTGATTTTACCCACTATGGCGATCAGACCCTGCTGCTCCTGGAATCCCTGGTGCGGCATCAGGGATTCCAGGCCGTGCGGTTTGCCGAGGATTGGCGGCAATACATGCAGCAGTATACGGGATATATGGACAAGGCCAGTAAGGCTACCTTGGAAAATATGGATAAGGGCCAGGGATTGACCGAGGCAGGTTCCCGTTCAAACGATCTGGCAGGGGCTGCCCGCATTGCGCCTTTGATGTTTCTGTATCGGCAGAATTTGGATCGTCTGCTTGAAGCGGTGCGGGAACAGACCGTACTTACCCACAACAACCCTGCTACTCTGGCTGGCGCTGATCTTATTGCCCGCATAGCCTGGGCTGTGCTGCAGGGTACAAAACCTGCCCAGGCAGCTATAGCCGAGGTGGAAAAGGGCGTGCAGGATATCGGCCTGGATACACGCCTGCGCGCCGCTCTTGATTCGGCTGGGGAAGACAGCAGGGCTGCTATCAGAGCATTTGGTCAAACCTGCGCCGTTGACAGCGCTTTGCCCGGCGTGGTCCATCTGGTGCTGAAATATGAGGACGATTTGCGCAGCGCCCTCATTGAAAATGTTATGGCTGGGGGCGATTCCGCTGCACGTGGCCTGGCAGTGGGCTTGATTCTGGGGGCGGGCCGCGCTGGCTCTGCGCTGCCCCAGGAGTGGAGCACAGGATTACGACAGTATAACCGTATCCAGGAGCTGCTTGCTGCTTTGGCTCGTGTGCAAATATGATGGGGAAAGAGTTAGACAGGAATTAGTTGATAATTATTATCAAAAAGCTTGACCTTTCAGGCTGGAAAGTATATAGTAATAAGAGTTTTTTGCAAAAAGAAGATTGTGTGACATCTTCCTGCTTTTACAGGGTTATTTGTAAAAGCAGCCATTGTTTAAAAAGTTCATTTGTATCCCATTTGCAGATTAAAGCTACCCTCGGACAGCCAAGACAATGCGATACAGGCGTACGCCAAGGGAGGGCGAAAAGCATTTGTCAGCACCGTACAAAGAGGGCTTTGAGATGCAATTGGAAACATTGAACAACAGCGGCCACTAATGAGTCATGCGTGGCCGAGGATAGCGCCGGCTTTCCCCGTCAAGGGAAGCCGGCTTACCATGTCAGCCAATTACGTATGAAACAAGGAGAAAAACAACATGGCAAGACTGAAGGGAACCCAGACCGAAAAGAACATCCTGACCGCTTTCAGCGGTGAATCCCAGGCCCGTAACCGTTACACTTATTATGCCTCCCAGGCCAAAAAAGAAGGATTTGTCCAGATTTCCAAAATTTTTGAGGAAACCGCCAACCAGGAAAAGGAGCACGCCAAGCGCCTGTTCAAGTTGCTTGAGGGCGGTGAAGTGGAAATCAGTGCTTCCTTTCCTGCCGGTGTGATCGGTACCACCTCCGAAAACCTGCAGGAAGCGGCAAACGGCGAGAATTATGAAACCAACATCATGTATCCTGAGTTCGCCAAGACCGCCAAGGCCGAAGGTTTTGAAGATATCGCCGCCATTTTCACGGCTATTGCTGTGGCCGAAAAGCAGCACGAGAAGCGCTACCTGAAGCTGAAGGCCAATGTGGACAACGGCAAGGTTTTCAAGAAGGATGAAGAAGTAACCTGGCAGTGCCAGAACTGTGGCTACCTGTACAAGGGTAAAGATGCTTTGGAGCGCTGCCCAGCCTGCGATCACCCCATCGATCATTTTGAGCTGCTTGCCGAAAACTGGTAATTTCAGCTCACAACCATCCGCCGCAGCACTTGCGGTGCTGAAACTTCAAAAAGCATCTCCGCACCCTGCGAGGATGCTTTTTTTCTTGTAGTCTCACCCCTTGCCGGAAAGGGCTCCAGGCGGAAAAAGGCTGACTTTCTCGCACCTTGCAGGTTAAATGGAGCAAAGAGAATTTTTCATCTGCATTCAGCCTGATACAGCTACGAGGTGCTCCATGTCCACCATACCCTCTTCATCGGTTATCAAATCCCAGGCCCTTGAGGCCAACCTGCAGGAAACAGCAGGGGAGGTGCATGTTGACCCCCGCTATGCGACCCTCACAGGAATCGTAGGCCGGCAACCGGGCCTTGCCGCCAAAATAGACACTCTGCTGCATGAGGTGAGCCATCCCTACCGCAATTGGAAGATGATTATTCCAGACCTGCGCTCCTTTGTGCTGAAAAATATCAACATCTACCGTGACCATGAGCACGGGCCTGAGGCCTTTTCCCTCTTTGTCGATATCTTTTTTTCGGCCCTGCTGGAGTCCTCTAAAAATGACCAGCTTACTGGCCGTGTCCTTGAAGCCCTGCTTGCCTATGTGGATAAGCTGGTGCTCAACCTGACAGCCGTCCATCTGCCCCGCTATGACAGCGTGCTTACTGCCTTTTTCTGCCGGGTGCAGGAGTTGGACAGTCTGGAGCCGCGACTGATGCTCTCCATTGTGCAGAGCCAGCATGCCCTGCGTAAAATGACCGCTAAGATCATGCAATTGCGGCAACAACAGGGCGGAGATGCTGACAGCATGAACTGTCAGGCACTCAGAGAACTGGTGCATACTATTCTCTTTCGCAACTATGAATACTGGCTTGCAGAGGATGATCCCGCGCCCTGGTTCAATAAAAGCTGTGGCAGCTACTGTGCCACCTGGCCTGGTCGCCCGCTTTTGGCCGCGATTTCGCACGAGCAGATCCGGCAGCATGTAGATACGCTGAAAGGGCTGGCCGCCTCAGATAATCCGCGCTATGCCCTGGAAGAAATGCTGAAGCTGCCGGGCCACATGGATTTTGTCCGCACCTACCGCGACATCCCCGCCAAGATGACCCGGGGCCAAACCAGTGATAAGGATGCTCAATACCTTGACAACTGGCGGCTGCTTTTTCTCTTTCGCATTATGGAAACAAAGGGACTTTCACTCATCCATGAAGAGACCCTGCGGGAAGTAAACCGTTCTTTGGTGCAGCTCATCCGCCGCCAGAGTTTTGAGCAGATTGAGCGTTTCTTCATCACCACCTTCCATTTACTCAAAGCCAATGTGCGCCGCTACCCGCACACCTCGCTGCAGTGCATTCAAACCATTGGCAACGAGGTGTTTCAGCGCAACAATTCGCGCCTGGTCGAGGCCTTCCTCTGGGAAACGGTGCGCTTCGGCTTCCAGTATGCCAATGTGCGCGGGGTGGATGAAGACTGGCAGCCCATTGCCAATCCGGCCCATCTCACCAATATCCGGGTCTGGCTCAGTTTGATCCAGCAGGAGCCAAAATGGTGCTCCACCCTCTTTTCTGCGCTCATCATCAACCTGCGCCTCTCCGGTACCTGTGTGCGCGATACCGACCTGTTCCAGCGCGACATCACCGCCCTGCTCAACCATCCCATTTCCCCCATTTATAACTTGGCCAAGCAGTTCACCAAGCTGATGCCAGTATTTTTTAACGAAATTGGTGCAGAGGGTGAATTGCGCGATGTTTCCACCGAACTGGACGAGGCCCATCGCCGCAAGGATGTGCTTATCCACTTTCTGCGCAAGCAGGCGCACGTGGAATCCAGTAACCTGATCGTCGGTTTCATCGAGGCCATTTTCACCTTCTGGCTCGACCTCAAACCCGAGCATCTGGTACCCTATCTGCCGGAGGAGGTGCTTGCCCAGATAGATCGGCACGGTCCTTATGTGGATGAGCTGCACATCCTGTGCAATCGTATCCAGAAGGAACGGCGCTTCAGTAAGCTCAGCCAAATCCTGGCCTGGGCCGATGACGAGCGCGACCGCTATCTTGCCTTGCAGCAGGATATCTCTGAAGTTGAGCGTCTGCGCTTTGCCCGCCTGCACCGTATGTACAAGCTTTTACATGTGAAGTACAACCTCTCCCTGCCTGAGATTCAGGCCCAGCTCCGCCACGCCATCCAGAGCGGTTTTCCTGAACTTGAGGGCTTGCTCAATGTGCTGGAGAGTGAAAGCGATCCTTTCATCTGTCTGGAAGCTCTGCTCGACCAGCTCGAAAACCTGAAAGAGGTGATTTTAAACCCACAGCAATTCGAGCCAACAGAGCAAATTTACCACAAACGCCACATTGCCGTGGATATTCCTTCGGTCTATGGTCGTTACAGCGAGCGCAAGTTCGATGCCCTTGGCCTCACCTTCCGCCTGGAAACCCTGGCCAATGTGTATCTGGAACGCCTGTTTGACACGGTGAACCTGTCCTTCATCACCCATGTAACCTTCCTCAGCATCCTACGCTGTTTGCGCCTGTTTTCGCGTGCCTTGCAGGTGGATGGCATCTCCAGCCGCCGCCTGGACACCTATATCAGCATGTTGGACTCGTCCACCACCATCAAGCGCTTCTCCTACACCCAGCAACTCGACATCATGCGTGGCCTGTCGGAGGGTGTGAAAGACATCATCTACGCCTACTACACCAACATCCACCAGAACAACCTTTCCATCATTGTGCCGCAAATAGGTTACGACAACCTGCTCCCGAAATACCACAGCAGTTGGGATGCGAAGAACATGCCGGAAAATGTGCTGCGTATTTCCGAGATCTTTTTCCGCGACCTCATTGCCGCCACTTTTGGACTGCAGCACCTCGATAACTTCATCGGCAAGGTTATCCGCACGCTAGAAGCGCAGCAGGACATGCTGGATCGTAGTACGCTTGACCTTTTGATGACCTACAATCCAGACATGGCCATCAGTCTACTAAGCGACCAAAATCCGGCTACCAACAACCTCATCCACCTGGGCAACAAGGGCTTTAACCTGATGGTGCTGGCCAACGAACATAAGCCGGTGCCACCCGCCTTTGTCATCACCACCGAAGTGTTCCGTTGTCACAGGGCACTGCACCGCTTTGATCGGGCCCGTGAAGAATTCATGCGCCGGGTACGCAGTTCCATCACCTGTCTGGAGAGCCAGACTGGTTTGATCTTCGGCTCGGCCGAGAAGCCGCTGCTGCTGTCAGTACGCTCAGGTTCAGCCATTTCCATGCCTGGCATCATGTCGACCATCCACAACGTGGGTGCCAATGAGGAACTGGTGGAAGAGTATGTGGCCCAGCACCCGGAGCATAAGTATTTTGCCTGGGATAACTTCCGCCGTTTTCTCCAGTCATGGGGTATGTGTAACGGCATGGGCCGCGAGGATTTCCAGGCCCTGATGGATGCGCATAAGGGGCAGTACAATGTGCGCTATAAGCGGGAATTCAGCGCCGATGCCATGCACGAACTGGCGCTGAAATACCAGCAGGCCGTGCGCACCCGCGGCTTTGCCATGCCGGATGACCCTTGGCTGCAGCTTATTGGCGCGGTTGAGCTGGTGCTGCGCTCCTGGAACACCCACAAGGCGCAGGATTACCGCCATTTGATGCGGGTTTCCGACGACTGGGGCACTGCCGTCATCGTGCAGACCATGGTCTACGGCAACCTGAATGCCCATGCGGGCAGCGGCGTGCTTTTTACTGCCCATCCCTACCGCAAGGTGCGGCGGGTGGCCCTGTGGGGGGACTATGCCACCGGCGATCAGGGCGAAGATATTGTTTCCGGCCTGGTCACCAGCCACCCCATTTCCGTGGAACAGGCTGATATCGACGGTCGTGATGAAGACATGAGTCTGGAGCTCCGTTTCCCGGAAATCTATCAGCGTCTTTTGCAAATCAGTCGCGAGCTGGTTTACGACAAGGAGTGGAACGCCCAGGAGATTGAATTTACCTTTGAAGGCCCGGCTGCTGATCAGCTCTATCTGCTGCAGACCCGCGATATGATTACCATCAAAAAGAAAGAGCACCTCATGGTGTTTGAGGATTCGGATTTTGCCCACAAACACATCCTTGCCAAGGGCATTGGCGTGTCTGGCTCGGCCATGTCGGGCAAGGCGGTGTTCAGCGAAGAACATATCCGCGACCTGCGGCGGCGTATGCCCAAGGAGCATCTTATTCTCATCCGTCAGGATACAGTGCCCGAGGATATTCGGGAAATTTCCATGACCGATGGCCTGGTGACCTCGCGCGGTGGTCAAACCTCACATGCCTCGGTGGTGGCCACCCGCCTGGAGAAGACCTGCGTGGTTGGTTGCCGCGACATGCAGGTGTATGAGGCCGAAGGGTATGCCCAGATCGGTGAGAGCCGCATCCGCTTTGGCGACCCCATTGCCATTGATGGCCGCCATGGCTTGCTCATTGAGGGGAATTATCCCTTAAACGAGGAGGTGCATATCTTGCCACTGTAATTCCAATTCCATATCAAAATCTTTTCTGCGTCGGCATCAGTAGATGCTCCTCGGTGTACCCGTGGGTACGCCTGCGTCGCATTTGCCTCGCTTCTATCATGTTTGATCTGGACTGGAAAAAGAGGTTGCAAGGCGGCTGATTGATGAACAACTGCTTGACATTGTGCCAGGCGAAAGCATTTTTTCCTATTACGTTAGCGGAAGAAAACCGGGCTGGTTGAGCTTCATCTTTGCTTCAGTCTAACGTGCTCCATGATACTGATTATACAAATTTCTCAGATTGGAGGCAGGTTGGCGCTGAGGGCAGCGAAGCCCAATACAGAGAATGCTTTAATATGGAATGGGAATAACCCTACGCTGCAGCGGGAGGCCGCTTATGGGTACAAAAGACAAGTGCTGCGAGAAATACAAGAAGACCGGCAAGAAGTGCAGTGACTGCCCACTTCGGGGTCAGAAAAAGAACAAGAAAAAGGGAGAAAAAAAGAAGAATAAGAGGAAGGAAAAAAGGAAGAAGGGAAAGGACAAGAAAAAATAACAGGGCAGGGTGGAAGATTATCCGGGTGTCTTGCCAGTGGGAACATTTCGGTTGCGGCTCAAAGATGATGGATGCAAGCGCAAGTTATTCGCAGGCAGGACAGTAAGGTACGCCCTGCGAATATTAGTTCGAACCAACACAAAGAGCGTTTTGATATGAAGCTGGAACTCCAGCAATGGCCCCAGCGGGTGCGCAACCTGTGCCCTCTGGTGCATTGCATCACCAACTATGTCACGGTTAATGATGTGGCCAATCTGCTCCTGGCCTGCGGCGCTTCACCGGTAATGGCCGATAGCGAGGCAGAAGCAGCGGACATGGCAACCATTGCCAACGCGCTCCTTATCAATCTGGGTACCCTCAATGCAGCCACGGTGCGCAGTATGCACCTGGCTGCAGCCAGCGCTAATGAGCGCGGTATCCCCATAGTGCTCGACCCGGTTGGCGTGGGCGCAACCAGATACCGCAGCTGCACGGCCGGAACGCTGCTGCGCGAGCATCATTTTGCCCTCATTCGCGGCAACATTTCAGAAATCAAGGCCCTGGCGGCAATCGTTCAATCAGGCCAGGGAGCGGACAGCACAAAGGCAGGTAGCACCAAGGGAGTGGATGCCGAGGCAAGTGACCTGCAGGATGCGCTGCAGGGCAGGATTACCCTTGCCCGTGAACTTAGCCGTAGCACTGGCGCATTAGTGGTGATCAGCGGTGCGCAGGATGTAATTGCAGGAATTGATGGCCCGGCCTTTGTATGCGGCAATGGTTGCGCCGCCATGCAGGACATCACCGGCAGCGGTTGCATGCTCAGTGCGCTTTTGACTGCCTATAGCGCTGTAGCCTGGCAAGCAGAAGGGAATAGGCAGAAAAATTTGCTCCATGCCGCCAGCGCAGGCGTGGCCGCCATGGGCATCTGCGGCGAGCGTGCCGAAAAGCTTAACCAACAACACGCAGGCGGTAATGCCAGCCTGCGCACCCATTTGATAGATAGTGTGTACTGCTTGGACCGGTTGGATGGTGCGGTGAATCTATCTGTGGTTATTTAATAGCGGGGAGAGGGGGTTGACGCCAGCTTTAGAAGAAGGAAACTGTGTACTCATCATACTTTGACTGCTCATTATGCCATCTTGACGTTTTGGCGTCTTAGGGCTACCAAGGCATCAGGAAGTAATCTTATGAGCAAAAAGACAAAACGTTCCACGATTTATTTTGAGCCCCAGCTTCACGCAGCTCTTCGTCTTAAAGCTGTCCATTCGCAACGTTCCCTGTCGGAGCTTGTCAATGAAGCAGTGAAAAATGCGCTGGCAGAGGATCAGGAAGATCTGGCAGCATTTGAAGATCGGGCCCATGAGCCTGTATTAAGCTACGAAGAGCTGCTCAATGATTTGAAGGCCCATGGCCACATATAAACTGCTTTTCAAAAAGTCAGTAGCGAAAGACTTGCGACAAATTCCCAAACATGATGTTGCGGCTATTTTGCAACGCATCGAAACCTTAGCAAACAATCCTCGTCCAAACGGCTGCGAAAAACTATCAGGACAGGAAAGGTATCGCATAATTTATGAAATTATTGATGAAGAACTTGTCGTTACTCTTGTCAAAGTTGGCCACAGACGAGCAGTATAAAAACAGTTAAGTCGCATAACCCGATTACGCTTAAACGCGCAGTGCCCAAGTTGCATCCGGTTAGCTTTAATGCACATATAAATAAAAATTGTATCAATCTATGAGATAGCACTGAGGCATTTTGGAGAAAATTCCATGCCATTTCCAATTGAAGAGCGCAAAGCGCTGTTGGCTTTAAAAGGAGTTGGTCCTACAGTAATTGCTCGTTTGGAACAAATGGGTTTTGAATCTCTGGCCCACTTAAGCCAAGCAAATGCTTTGGACATTGTTTCAAAAGCCTCGGCCATTACTGGTTCAAACTGCTGGAAAAATAGCCCGCAGGCTCGCACGGCCATACAAGCGGCAATTTCTTTAGCAAAAACACGCCATGGCTAACCTTTCGGCCAAACGAACGTTCAGCAGCTACGTTGTTGACCTCCCTCACCTGCGGCCTGGCGCCGCCTACCTCAAACGTTATCCGTCATATCCAGTGCGATGGCGAGTACGGCAGATTCCGAAAATACGAGATAAGCGGCTTGAAATGAGTCAAACAACAATGGAAGAAGGCCAGAGCGAAGTGTTGCGTGTACTAACACCCGGCGGTGGCGGTGCTAAGGACTTCTACATTCTCGGTGTGCTATAAAGGAAATTGAGGTGTAGTAGCTGCACATCGGCGTACATTCTCTTTCAGCGGGCGTTTTCAGGCTCCAACTCTTTCGTGCGTGCCATCATCGAAGCGTCCATGACGCCAAACTTCGAGCACCATCTGTAAAAAGAAGCGCTGCTCATCCCGTGTTCACGGCAAAGCTCGGGAACAGGCGCCCGATCTCTGCCTGTTTTAAAATAGATAGAATCTGATTGTCTGTAAATCGTGACTTTTTCATCGTAAAATCTCCAGGGTGTTATCCTCGGAAATTCTACTCCAAAAATCTACTCATCGATGGGGGGTTACCGGGCTATTCCCTCGTGCTACTAAATTAAGAGAAGAAAATGTCAAAGATAGAATGTACAGGTAAAGGGTATTCCCACGTATACACAGGCAATGGTAAAGGTAAAACTACGGCAGCGCTTGGCCTGGCTTTTCGCGCCATAGGCTGCGGATTGAAGGTTTACGTCGGCCAGTTTATGAAAGGACAGGAATACCATGAGTTGAATACCGCTCGCATGCTGTCTGACCATATAGTTATTGAGCAGTACGGTCAGGATACCTTTGTGCATGTGCAAAATCCTCCTGATCCAGAGGATGTTGCCATGGCCAAAGCCGGCTATGGCAAATTGAGAAGCGCCTTACTATCAGGAGAGTACCAGGTGGTTATTGCGGATGAGAGCATTACCGCAACGTTTTTTAATCTTCTCAGCACGCAGGAATTACTGAAGCTTATTGAGGAAAAACCGTATGGTGTCGAACTGATCCTGACCGGGCGTTACGCCCCGGAGGAGATTATTGCCGCTGCAGACTTGGCAACAGAGATGAAGGAATTAAAGCACTACTATCAGGCTGGCGTGCCGGCAAGGGATGGTATAGAGCGTTAACAGGATTGGGGTTGGAAAAAGTACAATCCTATGGAATCAACCATGGAAATTGATATCTGACCTGATGTTATTCGTCTGTTCTGCTGCATGGGCAAGCGTAAGCTGGTAGTGGCACTGGAGCAGAACGGCATTGAGGCGGATATTGAATGACACAGCTTTAAGCTGGACCCTGCCTCGCCACGCAGCTCTGGTGAAGCACTGCCGGAAGTGCTGCAAAAAAAGTATGGCTTCAGCGGGGAGCAGACGCTCGGCATGCTCCTGCATGGAGGACTGGAGGCGCGGCGTATGGGCTGGATTTCCTGTGGCGCAGAGTCAAACCTGGCAATACTTTTGATGCGTATCGTCTGATTCATCTGGCAAAAGCAGCACGGCCAGTACGGAATGAGCGGCAAGCTCAAGGAGCGCCCTTTTCGCGCCTATTTCACCGACGGCCAGGCCATTTGCGATCAGCAGGCGATGATTGCGCTACAAACAGTCTGGGAAGGGAGCAAGCCAGGACAGCGCCTCGGAAAATACGGCTAGGTGTAAGGATGGTTTCTGCGAAATTCAGCGCTGACGCATATTGACCTGATTCTCAACTTGTATTTATTTACTGCAGAGGTAACTATATGAAAATTCTTGCATTTAATGGCAGTCCGCGTAGTACTGGCAATACTGCCACCATGCTGGAGCATGCCATCAAGGGAGCGCGGGAAAAGGGCGCGGAGGTGGAGCTGTTCAACCTGTACACCATGCAATTTTCCGGCTGCATCAGCTGTTTTTCTTGCAAACGGCTGGGCAAGGAGCGCACTACCCTGTGCGCGGTGAAGGATGATCTGCGGCCAGTGCTGGAAAAAGTGCGCGATATTGATGGCCTGCTCATTGCCAGCCCTATCTATTTTGGCAGCGAAAGTGCTGCCTGCCGGGCACTTATAGAGCGTCTGTGTTTCCCTTATCTTAACTATGCGGACTACACTAAGAGCCACTTTCCCCGGCGTATTCCCGTGGGCCTCATCTACACCATGAATGTGACGGCTGACATGTGGACACGCGTCGGCTATGAGGTCAATTTTGGCCGTACCCGGGATACCTTGGCGCGGGAATTTGGTTCCTGCACTATGGTGCTGGCGCACAATACCACCCAGTACAAGGACTACAGCCTGTACGAAGCCAATGCTACTGGCGAGGAAAAGAAGGCTTATCGGGATGCGCATTTCAGCAAGGATTGTGAAAATGCGCGCCTGCTGGGTGAAGGGCTCGTCTCTGGCATACAGCCCAATTCCTGAAGGTCTGCCTGCAGGGGCGTTTCTACTTAACCGCTGTTACATCAGCAGGGCAGCATTGCCCCTGTATATTCATCATCCATCACCTTTTTATTGCTCAACCTATGTCACTACCTGATTTAGACCTAAAAAAACTACTGGCCATGCAGGAGTTGTGCGACCGGATCACTGATCAAACCAGGGCGCTTGCTGCCACACAAAAGGCCATTCGCACCCTGAATAAAGATTTGCGCGAACTGGAATCCTTGTATGAAAAGGACTGGTTAGCCCTTGTTTCAGATAAACGGATAGATGCACAAGACGAAGAGGCCCTTACGGCAAGCTCGAAGAAGGGCTGCTATTCGGTGTTGGGCCAAGACACTATCTGGAACGCGCTTCAGGATGCCTATCAACTGCAGATGGCCCTGACCAAGCTCCTGGTCAGGAACCTCAAGGATTAATTCCAATTCCACATTGACAGTACTCTTAAGCTTGGCTTTGGCTTCAGAATTCCCGGTCTTTACAAAACCATCCATCGTATGG
>JAAYIE010000101.1 GCA_012744275.1 Desulfobulbaceae bacterium | reverse complement strand
TAAAGTGGTACGTGAGCTGGGTTTAAAACGTCGTGAGACAGTTTGGTCCTTATCTGTTGCGGGCGCAGGATATTTGAGGAGATCTTTCCCTAGTACGAGAGGACCGGGATGGACGAACCAATGGTGTTCCAGTTGTTTTGCCAAAGGCATTGCTGGGTAGCTACGTTCGGCAGGGATAACCGCTGAAAGCATCTAAGCGGGAAACCCACTCCAAGATTAGATATCCCGTGGCGAAAGCCACCTGAAGGCTCGTTGAAGACTACAACGTTGATAGGTCGGGTGTGGAAGTGTGGCAACACATGGAGCTTACCGATACTAATGAGCCGTGCGGCTTAACCATATACTTTTGTAAACAAAGCATCCCTGCTATTCAAATGTCATTTTATTATACATCGAAACATCATAGATTTTCGGTGGCCATAGCGAAGAGGTCCCACCCGTTCCCATTCCGAACACGGAAGTTAAGCTCTTCAGCGCCGATGGTACTGCATGGGTAACTGTGTGGGAGAGTAGGTCGCTGCCGATTTATTACAATAAAACCCCCACATCACTCAGATGTGGGGGTTTTCCTGTTTATACCGCATGCCTATACCGCATAACAACTTGCTCACGTGAATAATGTGTAAATAAAACTTCTGGTATTGCCCTGCCAAAGGAAACCCCGTTGGCCTGATAGCCAACGGGGTTTGATTCTAATGCCACATTATAAAGCGTATAAAGCGAGCTGGAGTTACTGCACCGCTTTATGCAAGGCCGGGATCAGCTCTTCCTCTGCTTCCTGCAGGAAGTCATCCCATTCCAGGCCGTAGCGATAGAATGCCATGGAAGCAATTTTCTTGGTGATAATGGCATCCCGATAGGCTGCCAGCACCGGCGTGCCCAGGGTCGACTTGATAAAGCCAAGCCCCAATTTTTTCAACAGTACCGCCGGAATGTACGACTGCAACACCTGGTCAATCAGGCTGTCATCCGCCAGAATTTCAGGCAACCTGCCAAGAAGGCTGTCCTGGAAGGAAAAGATGCTTTCACTGGCCAGTTTCCCCAGTTCAAAGAGCGGAGTGCTTTTGTCCTGCTCATGCCATTTGATAAGCAATTCTGTTTCCATACGGGCGTACTTTGCCACCATGTCGATGATGTCGCGTACCAGAGCCCAACGGGTAGGGTTATCTTCGATTAAGACCTCTTCGTAGCGGTCCTGCAGGAGGAAGGAAGGCAATACCTCGGCCACCGAACTGCAGAACACGCCGCCCTTGTTGGCGGTAAAGTCCTTCACCTGCAGGATGGGGGTATTCAGGGCCAGATAGCGACGGGCTGCATCGTCGAAAAAGACGTTAGCTCCCTCGACAATGAAACGCAGTTCCTTGAACAGGCTGGCAAACTGGGCCACGTTTTCATTGTTGATGGTGTCCTTGAGACCCCCACAGGGGATAAAGGCGCGGATATTGGCCTGCTCGATCAGTGCCCGGTTGGCCGGGTCTGTGAGGAAAGTGCGGTGGAACAGGGTGCCGTCTGCAATGACGCGGCCATCGGGCAGGATCGTGTTTTTGGAACCGTTCAGCACGCGAAAGCCGTTTTTGCTCAGTTTGTCCAGGGGATAGTAGGTGGAGTTGGGCCGCGGCGAAACATTGCGCTGGAAGGCAATTTCCCGCAGGATTCGCTTATCCAGGCCTTCAGGGTCAAAGAGCACGGAACCGCCGTCAAGAATCATGCAGATCTTGCCGGTATAGCACTGGATTTCGTTGGCACCCAAGTCGCCACCTGGGCCACCGGTCATCATCAGGTTCAGGTCTTCTTCTTTTTCTCCGGCATGTTCGATCAGGGTGTAGAAGCTGCCCATCACACTGGTAGTGGTCATGCCGCTGATGCGGATATGCTCGCCTATGCGATCATAGATGGCACCCATGTCTGTGGTGAGCAGTTCGCGTTTCCCTTCGATCTGCAGTTCCATTCCTTGTCCTTCCATTTCAAACAGACCAAAGACCTCGCCGCTGTCTAAAAAGCCGAAGGTGTCGTGGGGGATACCGATACTCTTACCCGTGGTAAGGGTGCGCCAGTGGCTGTACCCACGGGCCCGGGCATGTCTGGCCACGGTGTCCATCATGGGAGCAGTGCCTTCGTCCGGGCCGAAGAAAATCAGCTCCGGTGTGCCCAGGCAGTCTACTACTTGGGGATCGGGCAGCACCAGATCAAGGATGCCTTCAGTGTAATCGGTGAGGGCCTCAAGGGTGTGGCGTGCGTATTGCGGATGGGGAACAACTACGCCTTTGGCCCCGCTTTCGCAAATATCCTTGTGCTTGAGTCGCTGGGCCACCGTGCCCAAGGCATAGTTGAGCAGGACTGCTCCGTCCAGAAGGGTTTGGTGGTTGGCCGGGTTGACCCTGAGCATTCGTAAGCCGCCCCGGGCAATCTCTGCTGCTCGCAGATGGGTGCCGCAGGCATAGTGGCCGTTCACAAAAAACACGCCATGCACATGCTGGCGGTACACCAGGGGATCGAGCACGTCGTTATTGCAGCGGAAGGCAAAGGAACGCTTGCCATCCTTAAAGAAGTTGGTTTTGCGGGTGCTGGTAATCAGCTTGAACATGAAAGAGAAAATGGTGTAGCTCGGCGCAGAGTCCATGAAACGCACCGCTATCAACTGGTCAAACTCCTTTTGCCGTTCCAGAATATCTTCTTCGCTTAAGGGACGGCGGTTTTTGGGATCAAACTTGCCGGCAAAAAGAGCGTAGAGCATTTTGATCAGGTCCGGGTTTTTACGCACGGTTTCTTCCAGGAGCACCTGGGTGAAGATGGCGCGGTTGGACCCGGAAAGGCGCTTGGCCAGGATTTCGCGGCGGTCATTGTTGTCTAGGGCGTCCATCAGCTCCAGGTTGAAGCGGTTGTGGTGCTCCTGGTAGATGAAGAGGCGGCAGAAATCAACCGCATTGCCGGCAAAGAGCATCTCTTCAAAGGTGAGTTGATCTTCCAGGTAGAGGCGATCCGTGCCCTTGACCGCAAAGGAGAGGAAGGCGCGCAAGGCGGTCTTAACCTCAGTCTCCCTGGTGCGGCTCAGCTCGCCCTTGACATAGAACGAGCAGATAGAGGAGGGCACGGCTTCTTTCGCCAGGTAGGGCTCCCAGCAGGCGCGGGTAACGGCGCAGCCATACTCCTCAAATAACTTGCGTAGAACCGGCAGCTGCGGCCGTTCAAAATCGCTGTTGAACATAATGCGGGTTTCCCCGGTTTCGGGCAGGTTGTAGAGTTCAATCAACTGCTCGGCCAGACCACTGTCTTTCTTGAGGAACTCCTCGTAGCGCAACCTGGTGGGTTCGGGGGTGGCAATGTAGTCGCCAGCAAGACTGAACAGGAAGCGAGACTTCTTGAAGTCGTCCTTACTGAAGTCCGCTACGGTCTCCGGCCTGAGCAGACAGGTGGCGTAGCCATTGTCCGGGTTGAAGTAGTAGGATCGCCTATGGCCGGAAATTTCGCTTTCAACCTTGTGTTCCGTGATGGTTCTGGCCTCGCGGGTTGAGATCAGTACCTGCAGGTGGCCAGCCTCACCCAGATTAAAATCCACTGGCCGTACCTGGCCCTGCAGCATGCATTCGCCGTCTTTTCCCTCCTGCATGCTCAGGGCAATGGCCTTCAGGAGCTTGCTGAGCGCGTTTTGGTCGATGATATTGAAAAAATATCTGGGCAGGGACAAATCGTTGAGCAGAATGGTGGCAGCCTTGTTAATGGTGCTGGCGGTCAAATTGTTTTCTGCAGCAAGGTCGATCACCGCTTCGTACAAAAGCCCCGGGTCGAGTCCGGCTTCTTGGGCTTTCAGGGCGATATGTGCGTCTTGCATGGTATTTCTCCTTTACAAGGATGTGAAAAAGAAGGGCTAGGAACCGTTTTTCGGGATAATGCTTATACCGTATTCACAGTAGCCAACGCATGGCAAAGCAAAGCAAAGCGTTCTTAATTATCTGTTCAGGCGAAGTTTTTATAGCGTACCTTAGGCGCGCCAGCCTCGCTTCCTCCTTGCCTCCTTGCCCTCAGCTTTGCTCAAAAAGTAGATGCAGTAGATATACACGGCTTGCGTTTTTGTATCCGTATGCTACTGAAGATTTTCAACGCCAACATAGTACGTAGAGTTTTCGATAGCAGCAAAAAAACGATGCCAGTCACTCGAAATTTTTTGACCTCCTTCAAGGCTAACCTCGGTAAAATGGACTGTTGCACCCGGCTGCGCCTGGGCGAGTCGCCAGAGATCACAGCTCAGCACTGTGGCAATACAGGGATAGCCGCCAATGGTCTGCTCGCGAAAGAGCACAATGGGTTGCCCATCAGCTGGAATCTGCACATTGCCTGCAGCAATGGGGATAGAGAGTAAATTTTCTGGAGCATTTGTATCCCGAATAATCGCTGGCCCCTGCAAACGGCAGCCCATGCGATTGCTCTGCGGGCTGAGGCTGTAGATGGAAGCAAAAAAGAGCTGGTTGTGTTGGGTAAACCAGTCATCCTGCGGCCCGCTGATGGCCCGCACCACAATTGTTTCCGTATAGCGTGGCGACCAGGGCAGGCGGCGTTTGGTGTACTCTGTTGCAGCCGGGCGGCCGCAGGCTAAAATATCTCCCGCCTTGAGCATGCGGCCTTCATAGCCGCCCAAACGGCCGCTCAAACAGGTGGAACGGCTGGCCAATACCTGCGGGCAATCAATACCGCCGCTTACGGCAAGGTAGGTGCGGCAGCCGTTCTTGGCCAAGCCCAAGCGAATACGATCACTTTTGTTAACTACATAGCTCTGCCACTGCAGCATGGGCTGGCCATTGATGACAAGGTCCATGTCTGCACCAGCCAAGGCAATCTGGCAGGGGATCAGCACTTCTATTTCCGCTCCAACCATGGTCATCTCCAAGGTGGCGCAGCTTGGGGGATTACCGACCAGCCAGTTGGCGACCCTGTGGGCATAGTCATCGAGTGCACCGGAAACAGGTACACCCAAATGGGCCTGGCCCGGACGGCCCAGATCCTGCACCGTGGTGCAGGCGCCGGGATTGATGATGCGGAGCGCTGCGCTCATGCGTTTTTTCCAGCTAAAATCGCATGATAGGTCTCTTCATTCACGGCTTGGAAGCGGACATTGTCGCCTGCACAATAGGGGCAGGGTTCGCTCTGGTCTGCATCAAAGAGGGTCATGGGTGTGCGACCGATGATACGCCAGCCGCCGGGGCTGTCCTGCGAATAGATACCGGTCTGGCTGCCAGCAATACCCACTGAGCCTGCAGACACCAGGTTACGCGGCGTTTCCAGGCGCGGGGTGTGCAGGCTTTCATCCAGCCCTCCCAAATAGCAGAAACCAGGCGCAAAGCCGATGGCATAGATGCGGTACAGGACTGCACTGTGGCGTTCAATCACCGCTTTGGCATCCAATTTGTTGTGCTGGGCCACATAATCAAGATCCGGCCCGAATACGCCGCCATAACAGACCGGGATCATGATGGTGCGGGCCTCGGGCACAGGTGTTTGCGCAAGCTTTTGCTCGCACTCGCGCAACAGCTGTTCCAGCTTTTGTATTGTGATTTGCTCAGGATGGTAAAAGAGTGCGAGTGTGCTGTAGGAAGATACAATTTCATCGATGCCTGCGTGCTGTGCCTGGCTTAGGAGTAGGGCAATACACCGCACCTTTTCGTTGACAGCTGCGTCCACTTCCTGGCCATATTCAGCCAAAAGACAGCGTTCGCCGCTTAGGCGGAGAAGGGGCAAGGATGGGGCAGTGTTAGCCTGCATAAATGATAAAAGTGGCTCTTAATGAAACTCAGCCTTAATCACTGGCACATGGGCCAGGCAGGCATTGAGCAGGCGCAAGGGGAGCTCTGGCTCCCAAAACCTGCGGTTAAAGCGATAGCAGAATTCATCAAGGT